>JAEWEH010000110.1 GCA_023389535.1 Pseudomonadota bacterium | reverse complement strand
GCCCGGAAGATCGCATTGAGCTGATCAATGTCCGGATTGCTGATATCCAGAACGAGCAACAGTTGCTCCATATCGGCCAGCAGCTCGTCCGCTTCATCGAAGAACGTTTCGAAAAACTGGCTCAGGTCGACGCCCGCACTCATTGTTGCTTCCCTTTTTTGTCGCGCTATGTCATCAACTATTGGGCTTTCCGCAAGCCCAGCCGACCCCTGAGCCGCTAGGGCTGATCCGGCATGCCGGGCAGGACCGGCAAGCCAGGCAGACGCAGCGCAGGCTCGGTTGCCGGCTCCATCAATTCTTGTATGTTCACGGCGGACGCACCTGCCGCATTCTGTTCGTCTATGCGCCGTTCAGCCTGCCGATTCAAAACAACAATACTGATGCGTCTGTTAACGGCAGCGGCCGGATTATCTTTAATCAGGCTGACGGAAGAAGACAAGCCGAGAATCCGTCGCATTTTCGCCTCGTCCATGCCGCCGGCGACCAGCTCCTTGCGCGCGGCATTGGCACGATCGGCCGATAATTCCCAATTGCTGTATTCGCGTTCACCCGACGCATACTGGATGGAATCCGTATGGCCGGCGATGCTGATGCTGTTGGGCAGGCGATTGAAGACCGGGCCCAGCTGACGAAGGATATCGCGCATATAGGGCTGCACCTGGGCGCTGCCCGTGGCGAACATCGGCCTGTTTTGCTTATCGATGATCTGTATGCGCAAACCGTCGGGGGTCATATCCAGCAGCAATTGCGGCCGGAATTGCTGCAGTATCGGGTCGGTTTCGATCAGGGTTTCAAGTTCGGTCTTCAGGTTTTCCAGGCGCTCGATATCGCGTACATCCCCTTCCGTCCGATCATTGCCGCGCGACGGAATGGGACTGGGATTGGGAATGATGCTGGGCGAACCCGACGGAATGACGCTGCTGCCGCTGTCATTCTTCATGCCGCCCGTCACCGCGGTCAGCAGTGGCATGCGGAAGTATTCGGCGATTTCCTGCAAATCCTTTTGGGGCACCAGCGACAACAGCCACATGACTAGGAAAAACGCCATCATGGCCGTCATGAAGTCGGCATAGGCAATCTTCCAGCTGCCGCCGTGCGAGGCATGGACCACATGGCGCTTGCGCCGGATGACGATCCGGGGTTCATTCTTGCTCATGGAAGCCACTACGCCCTTTTTCTACCCGGGGCGCGAACTTGACGGACGTGGTCCTCAAGTTCCACGAACGATGGACGCACGTTCGAATACAAGACCTTGCGGCCGAACTCTACAGCCAGCTGGGGGGGATAACCGTTCATGCTCGCCAGCAGCGTCACCTTTATGCACTCCAGCACTTTCATGGACGCCACCGAACGGCGTTCCACTGAGGAAGCCAGGGGCGCGACAAAACCGTAGGCCAGCAGTATGCCCAGAAAAGTCCCGACCATGGCTTTCGAAATGAGGTCGGCCAGGATGGCCGGCGGTTGATCGACCGAGGCCAGCGCCTTGATCACGCCCAGTACCGCGGCCACGATGCCGAAAGCCGGCAACGCGTCCGCGACCGCCCGCAAGGCATTGGTGGGGATATTTCTCTCCTGGAAATGCGCCTCGATTTCCTGGTCCATCAGCGTTTCGATTTCGTACGAGCTCATGTTGCCGCTGACCATCAGGCGCAAATAGTCGGTGATGAACTCCATAAGATTGGGGTCGCGCAGGATGCGGGGATATTCGGTGAAAATAGGGCTGGATTCGGGCTCTTCGATATCGCTTTCTATTGACATCAGGCCGTCGCGGCGGGCCTTGTTCAGCAATACATACAGCAGCGTCATCAGCTCCATGTACAAGTCTTTGCTGTAAGGGCTCTTCTTGACCGCAAGCGGCAGCGATTCAAACAGCAGCTTGACCGATTTGCCGCTGCTTGCCGCCACATAAGCACCCAGCGCCGCGCCCGCTATCAGGACAAATTCGAAGGGTTGGTAAAGCGCGCCCATGTGCCCGCCCAAAGCAATGAAGCTTCCGAACACCGACAAGAATACGATCAGGAACCCAATCAGAATAAACACGGCCTATACCTTCAATAATCACGTGCTGCATATGATCCCCTGTTTCGGTCGGCGCAAAAGCGCCCGTCAAAGGGGATTTTCCAGCCCAAATCCCGGCATCCTGGGAAAAAGCGCCGCGTCGGCCGCGGTCACCCTGCGCTGCTGCACCAGCCGGCAAAAGAAAAACCGCCGCGCATCATTCGAAACGGGCGGTCCTCAAAGCAAGGGATGGCAATATGAATAGCCTGTTCAGCCGGGCAGTGCTGACGCCGACGTGGCCGCTTTACGCGCCGAACGCAAGGCAGCAACCGGTTCAGTGTAGGCGCCTGCCTTGGCGCGCGTTTTACCTGCACGTGGCGGCGGGCGGCAAATGGCGCACACAAAATCGTTTTGCGGATCGTGCGCATGCGCGACGAATCCGCCCTTGCAGCGCACACAATGTGAAAGCTGGACCATGTTGCTGTCGAAGAAACGCAGCAGCATCCAGGCGCGCGTGAAGCTGAGCACGGGTTCACCCGTGGAAGCGCCATCGGCGCGGCCGGCCGATGCCTGTTCCAGGTACAGCCGGAAGGCCTCTACCAGCGCCCGTGATTTTTTCGCGGGCGTGTGCTTATCCAGATATTGGTAGACGCTGTAGAACATGCTGGAGTGAATGTTCGGCAGCCAGGTCATGAACCAGTCTACCGAAAAAGGCAGCATGCCCTTGGGTGGCGAGCAACCTTTGACTTCGCGATAAAGTCGCGCCAGGCGGTCGTAGCTAAGACCGGTTTCCGCCTGCAGCACCTGGAGTCGCGCGCCCAGCTGTATCATTTCCGTGGCCAGAAGTATTTCTTCGGCTTCGCGCGCTACGCTTTTCGTTGCCATGGATATCGACTCGAATCGCGTTAGACAGGTTGTTCTGCTGTTTGCTGTGACAACAGGATGGTCGAGTGTGCTTGCTGCAACACCCCGCCCAATACGTCTTGCGTCAGGCAGGACAATAGTTCATAGTCATTAAGGCGGAATTTGCATACCAGGGAATTGGACGCGGCAAGCTTTACCAGCTGCGCAGTCGACAAACGCATCACAATGTCGGCAACATCGGAATCAAAGCCCAGCCGGAACATCGCTGCGGAATAATTTTCACGCAGCATGCGCTGGGCAAGCATCAGATACGACAAATTAACTTCTTGTATATCGTTAAGTAAAGACGTGGTTGTGGGCATTGTGCCTTCCTTGCTGAAAACCGGCTTGCCTGGGCAGCGCGGCAACATCGATATTGCTAACAAATACTAAAAACAGATAACAAATTTTCGCTTTCTATATCTTGCAAAATGTCAATTTGTTGATTTTTACTTACATTATTCCGGTGTATCGGCCTACTTCTATGCAGATTTCGTATGGACCGCAAAGGGATAGTATCAAAAATTCATAGAAATTTACATTACAGCGGCGAAAGCGTTACATATATTCGTAAATTTAGCTGCTGAATGTTACGTCCGAACAACGCCGTAAAAAGCACTTGACGGGTAGTATGACGACCGACTCTCCATTCCCACTTAGTGCCCGTAACAAGCGCAGGGCCATTCTTATAGCTCCGCTGCTGTGGCTTGCGGGCTGTTCCGGGCACGGTCCGCAGCAAGCGGCATGGCCGGGCCGCAGCGTCGTTGTCAGCCCGCAGCAACGCGGCGAGGTCGTACTGACTGCAATGGGGTTGCTGGAATCGCGCTATCGCTATGGTGGTTCGCATCCGGCCACCGGTTTCGACTGCAGCGGCCTGGTCGCTTATGTATTTCATCATGCTGCCCGGCAAGCCCTGCCGCACAATACGGCAGACATTGCGCGCTTGAGTAGACCTATATCAAGAAAACAACTGAAAGCGGGAGATTTCGTGTTTTTCAACACACTGAACCGCCCTTTTTCCCATATGGGTATATATATAGGGGACGACCGCTTTATCAACGCGCCTTCCACTGGCGGCGAGGTGCGTGTCGATTCCCTGCTGAACCCATACTTCGCCCAACGCTTTGAAGCCGCCCGCACCTTGTTTGCATCATAAGGCTTGCAAGAAGCCGCGCGCCCTGTCGTTATTGCGGCACATGGCGGTACTGCTCGGCCAGCTGCAAGAAAGCGGCCAGGCCCGGATCCACGCCTGTCTCTTCTTGCAGAATGGCCGCTGCCGCGGGCGCCACTTGCGCAGCCAGGGCCGCGTCCAGGAACAGCAAGCGAGTGCGCCGCGCCAGCACGTCTTCCACCGTGCGTGCATATTCGTAGCGCGCGGCAAATCGCAACATCGCGACACTTAGGCCGGGGGTCAATTCGACGTCGCTACCGGGCAGGCTGCGCACGATATCGGCTTCGGTGCCGTAGGCATCCAAGCCCGGGGCGTTGGCCAGGCTGGCCCGCGCCCCGCCCGACGCTGGGGCGCCCACGAGCAGGAAATCCGCCGTTTCGGCCGGTGGCAGCCGATTCAGGCAGCCGGCTTCGACGCATTTTTCGAGCACGTCTTCGGCCATGGCACGGTAAGTGGTCCATTTGCCCCCGGTTACTGTCACCAGGCCGCTGGAACTGACCACTACAGCATGTTCGCGGCTGAGCTTCTTCGTAGCGCCGGCTTCGTCGCGCGGCGGACGCAGCAGGGGCCGCAGCCCGACCCAGATGCTTTTCACGTCCGACCGGGACGGGGCCCGCTCCAGATATTTGGCGGCTTCGCCGAGAATGAAATTGGCCTCTTGTGCAAGTGCCAATGGTTCGCTCGGCAATGCGTCCCGCGGAGTATCGGTGGTGCCGAGTATGACTTTGCCCAGCCACGGGACCGCGAACAATACCCGGCCATCCTGTGTCTTGGGAACGAGCAGCGCGTGATCGCCAGGAAAAAAATCGCGGTCCACGACCAAATGCACGCCTTGGCTGGGAGCCACCATGGCCTCGGTCGGTCTGCCCAGGGCAAGACCGTCCTGGCGGCGCAATTCGTCCACCCACACGCCGGTTGCATTGACGACACAGCCGGCCTTGATGGTGAATGCCTGCCCGGTTTCCGCATCCTGGCAACGCACGCCGGCCACCCTGCCCTGCTCGTGGACCAGTCCGGTGACCGGACAATAATTGACCAGCAAGGCGCCCTGTGCCGCCGCACTGCGTGCCAGAGCGATAGCAAGACGTGCATCATCGAACTGGCCGTCCCAGTATTTGACACCGCCTTTCAGTCCTTGGCGCCTGACGCCCGGGATGCATGCCGCGGTCTGGCGCGCATTCAGGAATTCGGTGGATCCCAGGCCCGCCTTGCCGGCCAAGGCGTCGTAGACTTTCAGGCCGGTGCCGTAGAACGGTGTTTCCCAACACTTGTAGCCCGGCATGACAAAAGCAAGCGGGCGAGCCAGATGCGGCGCGTTATGCAGCAGTGTGGAACGCTCGTGCAGGGCTTCACGCACCAGGCCGATATTGCCTTGGGCCAAATAGCGCACACCGCCATGCACGAGTTTGGTCGCGCGCGAGGATGTCCCCTTGGCGAAATCATGCGATTCCAGCAACACCACCTGCAAGCCGCGCAGGGCCGCATCGAGCGCGACACCCAGTCCGGTCGCCCCGCCCCCGACGACAACCATATCGGCCCGGCCCATTTCAGCCAGAGACCTGAGCAGCTGCGATCGATCGGATCCATGTGGCGGTTCATGCATAGTCATGTGCGAAGTCCCTGTATGCGTCAAGCATGCCAAGTGTATAGCAGCCTCGTGCTTGTCGTCTGCCTGGCATGTCCGTAAACTGCCAGACAGTCATCCACTTCCTTAGCCGCCATGTCTTATATACTCGCCCTCGATCAAGGGACTTCCAGTACGCGCAGCATTATCTTCGACAAGCAAGGCCATATCGTCGCCCTGGCACAACAGGAACTGACGCAGATCTATCCCCAGCCGGGCTGGGTCGAGCATGACCCCATGGAGATATGGCAGGCACAATTGGCCACAGCCCGGCAGGCGCTCGCTACAGCGGGCTTGCATGCCCGCGACATCCGCGCCATAGGCATCACCAATCAACGCGAAACGACCGTGGTGTGGAACCGCCATACCGGCCGGCCCATATACAACGCCATCGTCTGGCAGGACAGGCGCGCCGAGCCGGCGTGCGCAGAACTCAGGCAGCGCGGCATGGAGGACGTCATACAAGAAAAGACCGGGCTGCGCGTGGACGCCTATTTCTCCGGCACCAAGCTGAAATGGATACTGGACAACGTCGCCGATGCCCGCAGCCAGGCCATAAAGGGCGAACTGGCTTTCGGAACCGTCGATTCCTGGCTGATCTGGCAATTGACCAAAGGGCGCCAGCATCTTAGCGATGTCAGCAATGCCTCGCGTACCATGTTGTTCAATGTACATACCAACGAATGGGATGGCGAACTATTGCAATTGCTAGACGTCAGCCTTGCGCTGATGCCGCGCGTACTGCCTTCGGGGGCGGAATTCGGCGCGGCCGACGCCGAGCATCTGGGGGCGCCGATCCCCATATGCGGGGTCGCGGGGGACCAGCAAAGCGCCTTGTTCGGTCAGGCCTGCTTCACTGCAGGTATGGCGAAGAACACCTATGGCACCGGTTGCTTCATGCTGATGCACACAGGCGCCAAGTTCCAGGTTTCCCAAAACGGCCTGGTCACCACCAGTGCCGCCCAGACCAGCACGCAAACCGAATATGCGCTGGAAGGCAGTGTTTTCGTGGCGGGCGCGGTGGTGCAATGGCTGCGCGATGGACTGGGGGCGTTTCGCAAGAGCACTGACATCGAAGCGCTGGCGAGCAGCGTGCCGGATTCGGGAGGCGTCATGCTGGTGCCCGCCTTCACCGGCCTGGGCGCGCCCTATTGGAAGCCCGATGCGCGGGGCGCCATCACCGGCCTGACCCGCGGCAGCACGATGGCCCATATTGCCCGAGCCGCCCTGGAAAGCATCGCCTATCAAAGCGCCGCGCTGCTGCAAGCCATGAGCCGGGACGCGGTGGCGGCCGGGGGCGCCCCACTGACCGAACTGCGCGTCGATGGCGGCGCCTGCGTCAATAATCTGCTGATGCAATTTCAGGCGGATTTGCTGGGCATACCCGTTCTGCGTCCCACCATGGTCGAAACCACGGCGCTGGGGGCAGCATACTTGGCCGGCCTGACCAGCGGGGTCTATAAGGACAAGCAAGAATTATCCGCCTTGTGGCAGGTGGAACGCACTTTCACACCCGGGCTGCCGACCGCGCAGTCGCAAGCCTTGATGGATCAGTGGGAACACGCCGTCAGGCAGGCTTGCACCGAATAGCCCGTATGGTCCTGCGTCTATCCAAGGCGGCTTGCGTAGCCGCCATCGCCTTGTTCGCCAGCCTTGCGGCCTTCGGCAATCTTAGCGACTACGGCAGCAATCTGCCTTTTGTGCAGCATGTGCTGGCCATGGACACCATTTTCCCCGGTTCGACCATCGGCTATCGCGCCATTGAGTCGCCCGCCTTGCAGCATGCCGCGTATGGATTGATCATCGGACTGGAGTGCCTGACCGCGCTGCTGTGCTGGCTGGGCGTGTTTCGGCTGGTCCGTCACCGCAAAGCGGCTGCGCGCGACTTCAATCGCGCCAAAAGCATGGCCATTGCGGGGCTGACGCTGGGCTTCCTGACGTGGCACGCAGGCTTCATGTCCATAGGCGGCGAATGGTTCGGGATGTGGATGTCGGCCGATTGGAATGGCACGCCCAGCGCCTTTCGCTTTGCCGCCAGCATCATGCTGGTCCTGATCTTTCTAGCCCAGGCAGACACCGACCTGGCGCCATGACGGCGCCGGTATATCTATGCTCGTCCGCCTCCGCCGCGAAGGGCGCCGTCCGGGCAGCGGTCCCGACTACGGTGACGCCGGTCGCCTACAATGGCTGTCCCATCGCAGCCAGTCCACTATCATGCACTCCTCTTCGCACCGTGTCGCGTCCGGCCAGGTCTCGTGGGTCGAAAATGAAGCGACCCATCAAGCCGGCTGGCCCATCGCCATCATGGGCGCCGCACCTAAACGTATCGCCATTGCCGACGACACCCTAAGCGCCGATACCGCTTTCAGGCTGGCGAGCCAGGGCACTTCCCTGCTTTGGCGCGGCGACTTTCAGAATGGCCGGCAACTGCTGCAGGCCTTGGCGCGCCGCCTGGATCTGCGGCAGGCCAAGGCCAAGAGCGGCAAAAGCAAGCGGAAAACTGCCACGACGCCACGCGACGAGTTCAATCAGTATCGGCTCAGGCAATCGCAACGCAGCGAGTTGCTCAATCGGCTGCTGGTGGAACTGGACGGCGAGGCGGCCATCGCCTTGCGCCGCGCGCCCGATGTCCGCGACGCCTGCAAAGCCGCGCTGGGTGATTTCGACGGCCCCATGCTGCTTTCGCTGCGCGCACTGCAAGGCTTGGTGGGCGCCCATGAATGGCGCAAGAAGGGTGTGTATGTCCCCGCACTGGATGCGAACGTACACGTCCATTACGCCGTTTTTTCGCCGGTACGGGGCGAATACATTGATCTGGTCGCACGCGCATCCTTGCCCGCGACCGACCTTGCCTTTGATATAGGCACCGGCAGCGGCGTATTGGCCGCCGTGCTCGCGCGGCGCGGCGTGCAACGGATCATCGCCACGGACCAGGACGACAAGGCGCTGGACTGCGCGCAGGAAAACATCCGGCGCCTGGGCCTGGAAGATACCATCGAATTGCGCAAGGCCGATCTCTTCCCGGACGGCGATAGTGCTTTGATCGTCTGCAACCCGCCCTGGCTGCCGGCGCGCCCTACCACGGCTATCGAGCATGCCATCTATGATCCGGACAATCGCATGCTGCTGGGTTTCCTGAACGGCCTGGCCGGCCACCTGCGGCCTGGCGGTGAAGGATGGCTGATCATGTCGGATCTGGCCGAGCATCTGGGCTTGCGCAACCCTGATTTCCTGCGCGAAGCGATTGGGAAAGCGGGGCTGTGCGTGTTGGACAAGATGGATGTCCGGCCAGCGCATCCTAAAACCACGGACGCCACCGACCCGCTGCATGCCGCCC
>JAEWEH010000475.1 GCA_023389535.1 Pseudomonadota bacterium | reverse complement strand
CAGTAGCCGCTCGGCCAGGTCCGGCTTGCTGCTGAAGTGCTTGGTCAGGCCTTTCAGAGTGATCACGGACGGCATTGACGCGCCAGCAATCCGCTGGTCCATGCCAGGGGTTTCCGTATGTGGCTTGGCGCTCATGCCGCCTGCTCCAGAATGGGGTAATGACAGCGGTACTGGCGCTCATCCCGATGTGTGATGTCCGGCGCGACACGCCCGCAGACATCCGCCCGCCGCGGACATCGCGGACGGAATGGGCAACCTGTTTCGCGGCCCGTCAGGGTCGGCGCCATACCATCGATCTGCGACAGCCGGCTGCCCGCCGCCGCCTGGCCCGGCATGGATTCCAGCAGGCCTTTGGTGTAAGGATGGATCGGATGGGACAACACTTCTTCGACGGAACCGTATTCGACGATGCGGCCGGCATACATCACGGCCACCTTATCGGCCAGTTCGGCCACCACGCCCAAGTCGTGGGTGATCCAGATCAAGGCCGTATTCTGTTCCACACACAACTTCTGCATCTCGAACAATATCTGTGCCTGTATGGTCACATCCAGCGCCGTGGTGGGCTCGTCGGCGATAATCAGATCGGGCTTGTTCAGCATGGCGATGGCGATGGCCACACGCTGGCGCATGCCACCGGAAAACTCATGGGGGTAATTGTCCAGCCGGCTTTCAGGTGAAGGGATGCCCACCTTCGCAAGCGCCTGTATGCAGCGCTCGCGTATCTGCGCGCGAGGAACGGCTGGATCATGGGTGTAAATGGCCTCGGCCATTTGCTCGCCGACTTTCAGCACCGGATTCAGCGTCATCAGCGGATCCTGGAAGATCATGGCGATGCGGTTGCCCCGCAGCGTGCGGAGCTTGGCCTCGTCCAGGCCGCGCAACTCCATCCCGTCAAAGCGGATCGAACCGGCGACAACCTCTCCGGGAGGGTCGATCAGGCCTAACAAGGAAAAGCCCGTAACCGATTTGCCGGAGCCGGATTCGCCGACCAGCCCCAGGATTTCCCCGCGCTTGACGGCCAGGTCGACGCCATCGACGGCCAGCCACGCCCCGGCTTCCGTGTGAAAGGCCGTTTGCAAGCCTTGCACATCCAGTAATACAGATGATTGATCCATTAGCGTCTTGAGTCCAGGCTATCGCGCAGGCGATCGCCGGCGATATTGATGGAAAGAATGAGCAAGAGCAGCGCCACGCCGGGGAAAATACTGATCCAGTAATCGCCCGATAGCAGGTATTCGAAGCCGCTGGCGATCAGCAAGCCTAGGGAGGGTTCGGTAACGGGCACGCCCACGCCCAAAAAGGACAAGGTAGCCTCCAGCGTGATGGCTGTGGCGATCTGTATGGTGCCGAATACCATCACCGGGCCGATGCAATTGGGCATAAGGTGCAGCAGCATGATGCGCCATGCCGGAAAGCCCAGATTGTGCGCGGCTTCGATGTATTCTTTGCGGCGCTCCTGCAAGGCGCGGCCGCGCATGATGCGCGCATAGTGTGCCCACTGCACCACGACCAGGGCGATGATGACCTTGTCTATGCCGCGCCCGACCACTGCGAGCAATACCAGCGCCACCAGTATGGTGGGAAAGCCCAGGATGAAGTCCACGGCCCGCATCACGACCGTATCGATCCAGCCGCCCCGATACGCGGCCAAGAGGCCCAGGCTCACCCCTATGGCCACCGAAATCAAGACCGCGGACAGACCCACGAACAGGCTGATGCGCAGGCCGTAGAGAATGGCACTGAGCATGTCCCGGCCTTGCGCATCGGTGCCCATCCAGTAGGTGATGGTTTCGTCGAAATTGGTGGCGCCCGGTGGCAGGCGGCCGTCCATGATGTCCAGCGCCAGCAGGTCGTAGGGGTTTTGCGGCGCGAGAAACGGAGCCACCACGATCACCAGGATAAGCAGACCCAGCGCCAGCAGCGAGCTTTTTGCAGACGGACGCGAACGCAGCTTGCGCAGGATTTCCGAGCGGGCGGGTGTTGTGGTCAATGGCTCGACATGCGGCACGCCGGCCGCATCAGGCAGCGGTGAAGGCTGCTGCGGCGCCGCAGAGGGGGCAGCCGCCTCGCCCGGGGCCATGGCGCCCGGCGCCGCCATGCCGGGCGCCACGGGACGTTTGAAGATGGAAGGTAAAGTAAACATATCAGGCACGCGCCTCCACGAGCTGCACGCGCGGGTCCAGCACGGCATACAGCAAGTCGACCACCAGGTTGATGATCACGAACAGCAGTGTCACCAACATCACGTAGGCGACGATGACCGGGCGGTCCAGCTTGTAGACACTGTCTATCAGCAGCTTGCCCATGCCCGGCCAGGAAAATACAGTTTCGGTGATCGTCGAATATGCGATCAGCGTGCCGAATTCCATGCCGATCACCGTGACGACGGGGATCAGGATATTGCGCAGGATATGGCGGCGCACAATGCGGCCGGGCCGCACGCCCTTGGCGCGGGCAAAGCGTACATAATCCTGGCTTTGGGCTTCGCCGACGCCGGTGGCTGTCATGCGCAGCACCAAGGCGATATTCGCAATGGCCAGGTTGACCGCAGGCAAAGCGATGTGGCGCCACCCTTCGGCGCTGAAAATACTCAGCGGCACGCCCATGACTTCAATGGTCGGCCCGCGTCCGGACGCAGGCAGCCAGCCCAGCCAGACGGCGAAAAGCAGGATGAACACCATTCCCTGCCAGAAATTGGGGACCGAAAAACCCAGGATGGAGCCGGCCATGATGCCGCGGCCCAGCGCGCGATCGCGATACAGCCCGGCCACCAGGCCCAACGATATCCCCAGGACACAGGTCAGTGTGATGGCCACCACGACCAGTTCCAGCGTAGCGGGGAAGCGCTGCAGGATGAGCTGGACGGCGGGCATCCCATGCACAAAGGAATTGCCCAGGTCGCCGTGCAGCGCCCGCCACAAGAACACGCCATACTGTTGCCACAATGGCAGATCCAGCCCCAGCCGAGCGATCAGGGCGTCACGCTCGGCCTGAGCCACATCGGGGCTGACAAGGAGCTCTATGGGGTCTCCGATTGCGTATACGGCGCAAAACACCACCACCGATACGGCCAGAAGAACCAGCAGGCTTTGCAATAACCTGCGTACGATGAACAAAGCCAAAACCCTACTCCTTCGTCAACCCGTCTTACCTACTTTGCCGGCGTTGCAGCGGTGGCCATGGTGCGCTGATCGGCGCGCCCTTCGTAGCTGATACC
>JAEWEH010000462.1 GCA_023389535.1 Pseudomonadota bacterium | reverse complement strand
CCGCCCGCTAGCGCAGGTTGTAGAACGCCTCGCGGCCGGGGTAGGAAGCGACTTCGGCCAGCTCTTCTTCGATACGCAGCAACTGGTTGTATTTGGCCATGCGGTCCGAGCGCGACAGCGAACCGGTCTTGATCTGCATGGCGTTCGTGGCCACCGCGATATCGGCGATGGTGGAGTCTTCAGTTTCGCCGGAACGATGCGAAATGACGGCGGTGTAGCCTGCGCGCTTGGCCATTTCAATGGCGGCGAAGGTTTCCGTAAGCGTGCCGATCTGGTTGATCTTGATGAGAATCGAATTGGCGATGCCCTGGTCTATCCCCTGCTTCAGGATCTTGGTGTTGGTGACAAACAAATCGTCGCCGACCAGCTGTACTTTCTTGCCCAGTTGGTCGGACAGCAGCTTCCAGCCTTCCCAATCGTTCTCGGCCATGCCGTCTTCGATGGAGATAATGGGATATTTGACGCACCAGGTAGCCAGCAGATTGGCGAAGTCCTGGGAAGTCAGCGCCACGCCGCCTTCTCCGGCCAGATGGTATTTACCATCGCGGTAGAATTCGGAACTTGCGCAGTCCAGGCCCAACGCGATTTGCGAGCCCGCTTCGTAGCCGGCTTCCGAAATCGCTTGCAGGATGAGCTGGATGGCGGCTTCGTGGTTGGCGACATTGGGCGCGAAACCGCCTTCGTCACCCACGGCGGTGGACATGCCCTGCTTGTTGATGAGCTTTTTCAAGGCGTGGAATACTTCGGCGCCCATGCGCAGGGATTCGCGAAAGCTGCTAGCGCCCAGCGGCAATATCATGAATTCCTGCAGATCCAGCGTGTTGTTGGCATGTGCGCCGCCATTGATGACGTTCATCATGGGTACCGGCATTTGCAGGGGCCCGCTGCCACCGAAGTAGCGGTACAGCGACAGGCCGGAATCGTCCGCGGCAGCGCGAGCGACCGCCATGCTGGCCGCCAGGATGGCGTTGGCGCCCAAGCGGCTTTTGGCTTCCGTGCCGTCCAGGTCGATCAGGGTGCGGTCGACAAAAGTCTGTTCCTGGGCATCCAGGCCCATCAGCGCTTCGGAGATTTCAGTGTTCAGGTTTTCGACGGCACGCAGGACACCCTTGCCCAGATAGCGGGTTTCGTCGCCATCGCGCAGCTCTATGGCCTCGCGCGAACCCGTGGACGCCCCGGATGGTACAGCCGCACGACCCATTGCACCCGATTCCAGCAATACATCGCACTCAACAGTGGGATTACCGCGCGAGTCCAGAATTTCGCGTCCAATGATATCTACGATTGCACTCATAATATAGATTGTCCTGCCACAGTATGTAAGTTACCCGGATAGGCCTGCCGGCCATGGCGTTGCGGCGGCCGGACCGCCACAACAAACATCGAAGCCCGATTGTACCTGCGCCGCGACCAAGAGGTAGGCCCGGCCTCCAAAAGATTGAAATTTTACAGTCTGTGGCACACCGGGCGTCAACAAGGGCCCGTTTATTCGTGGCCCTGCGCGATTGCCTGCAGGCGCTCTTCCAGTTCATGCAACATGGTACTGAGCGCTTTCAGCCGGTCTGACGACAAATCGCCGAATGCCTGCTCGATGAACGCACTGCGGCGCGGCAAGGTGTCAATGACAAGCCGGCGGCCCGCTTCAGTGAGGGCGACGTGGGTCAGGCGGTTGTCGCTGGCGTCGCTGCGCCGGCTGACCCACCCCAGCCGCTCTATGGCCTTGACCTGACGCGTCAGCGCCGCCGGATCCATGGACAGATCTTGCGCCAGCCGCTTCTGCGTCTGTTCCCCCTGCTGGTGCAGGGTCAGCAAGATGCGCCAGCGTGGCATGGAATGGCCGATTTGCGCTTCGAAAGCCGCCATCAGCAGGCGGTAAGTGCGGCCCAATTGCTGTATGGCCATGAGCGGCGGAAAATCAGTCATTGGCGGCCGCCTTCACTGCGGTGTCCGTACCCACCCGCGTGAGGCGTACCAGCGGCAGGCGATACACCCAGAACAGGCCCAGCACCGCGACGCCCAAGGCCATCGCCACGCCCAGATGTATGGCGTCGACCAGCGATATCCGTGCGTGCTCTATGAAAGGGATGCCGTTCAAGCCGTCACGCAGCAATTGAGCCATGAAATCACTTTGCTTGGCGTGATTCACCAGCACTTGCGGATCTTCCAAAACCGCCATCCAGGATGCGCCCTGCCCTTGCGGCACGCTTTTACGCACCCCGCTGACATAGTAGTGCGTGATCAGCGTACCCACGATTGCGGTTCCCAACATGCCGCCTATCATGCGCACCGACTGCAGCATGGCGGTGGAAATGCCCAGTAGCGAACGGCCTGCGGTTTCCTGGGCAAAGATGGTCAAGTTGGGCATGATGAAGCCCAGGCCCACGCCCGCCAGCATCATGTAGACCACGACCAGCAAGCGCGGTGTCGAGGGATCCATGGACGCCATGCCGGCACACGCGACAGACAAAGAGAAAAAGCCCGCATAAAGCATGTTATTGGGTCGACGCAGCCGCGGCATCACGCGCGCGCTGACGATACTGCCCAAGGTGATGCAAACCACCATGGGCGTAATCAACAGACCGACCTGCCGCGGGTTCAGGCCGAAGCCGCCTTGCAGCAGCAACGGTATGTAGAACAGCAAGGCAAACAGGATAAAGCCCACCAGCAACGACAGGAAAAACAAGGCCGCCAGACTTTTGTTGCGGAACATGTCTATCGGGATCAAAGGATGGGGGCAACGCTTTTCCCACCGTATCAAGCATGCAAACATCAGCACTGTCGCACAAGCCAGCAAGATGACAATGAAGCTCGCTCCGTGGCGCGGCAACAGCTCGACGACCACTTGCAGGCTGGTCAGTCCCAAGGCGACAAGCACCGCGCCCTGCCAGTCCAGGCGTATATTGGTCTGCTGAATGTGGCGGATATGCGGCAAAAAGCGCCAGATGCAATAGAGGCTGGCCAGACCCAGCGGCAGGTTGACGAAGAAGACCGAGCGCCATCCCGCATATTGAGTCAGAAAGCCACCCAATGTCGGGCCGACGGCGTTCGCTATGCCAAACGCGGAACTAAGCAGCACCTGCCAGCGCAAGCGTACATGCGCATCGGGAAACAAGTCCGGTATGCACGCGAACGCCGTCCCCACCAGCATGCCGCCGCCTATGCCTTGCAAAGCGCGCGCCACTACCAATTGCGGCATGCTCTGCGCAAGGCCGCACAAGACCGACGACAGGAAAAAAAGCAGGACGGCAGCAACCACAAAGGGCTTGCGGCCAAAATAATCGCCCAGCCGGCCAAAAATCGGAATCGTGATGACCGAAGTCAGCAGATAGGCGGTGGCCACCCACGCATAGAATTCGAAGCCATTGAGTTCAGCCACAATGGTGGGCAATGCAGTGCCCACCACGGTTTGGTCCACTGCCACCATCATGATGACAAAGCATAAGCCCAGCATGGCCAGCAGGGATTGACGAACGGTAAGCAAGCGGCCGTTCTCGGGCCGTGGAGCAGGTGATACGGGGGCCATACAACTAGTGGACCGATCAATGATTGATAAGTCAACTATTCTATTGCTACGCGGCGGAAAGCGCAAGCTGAACGTCATCCTTCAGCCACTGGACCAACACAATGAGGTGTATGAAATGTGTACTGCAGCAACGCCCAGCCACCCGGATGCCGGCCGGCGCGCGAGCGTCGCGCTAAACGCCTTCGACGATATACATGTTCATGATTGCAGCGCGCTCGCGGGAATTACGGGCGCGGCGATACTGGGCGGAATGGTAGAAACTGCGGGCCGCGGCCATATTGGGGAACTGCAGGATGACGGTGCGCCCTGGGTCCCGGCCTTCGAGGATTTCTGTTTTTCCCCCGCGCACCAGGACCTTCACATCGTGCGCCCGCATGGCGAGCGTGGAAAACCTGCGGTACTCTTCGTACTTCGTGGGATTGCTGACAAAAACATTGGCGATCACATACGCTGTCATAGGCAAAGGCCCCATATAGTCTGTCGGAACAACAACTATACAGGACCTTCATCCGCATGCCACCCATGCCGCGCTATCCCAGCGCGCCGCTACCCTTGACATAGCGATCGATATTTACCAGCGTTTCCAGCAGGCCGGCCATTTCGCCCAAGGGCACGGCATTGGGGCCATCGGACAGCGCCAGGTCGGGATTCGGGTGGGTTTCCATAAAGACCCCGGCCACGCCGACAGCCACCGCCGCGCGCGCCAGGACCGGCACGAATTCCCGCTGTCCGCCAGAAGTCGCGCCCTGCCCGCCCGGCAACTGCACGGAATGCGTGGCGTCGAACACGACGGGACAGTTGGTTTCGCGCATGATGGCC
>JAEWEH010000389.1 GCA_023389535.1 Pseudomonadota bacterium | reverse complement strand
TGCAGATCAAATGCTGGAAGATGATCTGATCAAGGAAAGGCCGCACAGAGGCCGGCCCGGGAAAGCGTTGTTGGCCAGAAGAGGTTGAATATATTCAGCCTTCCGCGGCCTCTCTTAACACCTCGGTAGCCCATTGATTAAGGCTCTTCCCCGCTGCATGTGCGCTGATGGTGACGGCGGCGTGTAATTCGGGCGGAACACGAAGCATCAATTTGCCCGAGGCTGGTTTAAGGGGAGAACGGCCAGTTGCTTTGCAGTCGTCGAGATAGTGATCGATCGCCATGTGAAAAGCATTGGTCAGTTCAGTAACGGTTTCACCATGAAAGGTGATGTGGTCTTTAATGCCTAGAACATGGCCAACGAAGATATTATCGCGCGGGTCGTATTCTATCCGGGCAGTGTAAGCGTTGTATGTCATGACATTGTTCATGGGCTTACTCCCTCTGATTCCAGCAGCGCTCGTAGCGCTTCCACCTGATACCGCTTCGCTTCTTTGCCAGGGTGAGGCCGGTGAAGGTAAAGGCGTCGTGGCTAAGTTCCAGCACCACCCTTGATCCTTCGCCTTCACGTATATGTCCGCCTACTGCCACGAAAAGAGCCAATACGTCGCCGAATAGGATCTTCGGCGAAGTTGGTGTGGCGAACACAGCGCGCAGTGTTCTGCGATGCTTGGCGTTCAGGTTTGATGATATCATTTTCTGATTGCAGTTGGCAGCAACGCCGCAGGTGTGGGTGGTGGCCATGCTGATTATCGGACGGCCCCATGCTCGTCTACAATGGCGGCGCATGCCAAGAAACAGATCCACGCCCAAGAAACGCACATCCCCATCCAGAGCGAGAAAGCCCACCGGCCGCATCAAGCGATTCCTGCGGGCGTTCATTGGTTCAGCTGTCACCGCCTTCAGCATTGCCAGCTGCGCCATAAATCCGCAGCTGCGCGGGCAGATTCCGCTTGAGCCCATCCTGTCGCAGCTCGGGCTGCCCGGCGAGGAGCAGTTGGCCCCGCAGCTGGTTGCCGATGGCCCGCAAATACAGACGCACTTCACGCCATGCCGGCAATTCTTCCCCGGCGGCCGGCCGCCCGTGGTGCCAGCCGGCCATGCACTGCGGGAATTGTGTTTTTCAGAGTTCGCTATTCTGCATAGCGGCCAGACGAAGACGCCGGTACTTGTCGCCCAGCGCCTGAACCGCCGGATGCTATTCAAGGGACGGGACGTAGGACGAACCGATCGGTTCTACACCGAAGCACGTCTTCCCGGCGCCGAGCGCGCCGAGCTGGACGACTACCGCGGATCTGGCTACGCCCGGGGTCATATGGCGCCCGCGGGCGACATGTCCACCGCGGAGGCCATTGCTCAAAGTTTCAGTCTGGCCAATATGGTGCCGCAGGACCCGCGCCAGAACTCGGGTCCCTGGAACAAGATCGAGGCGGACACGCGCAAGTACATCATGCGTGCCAAGGGCGACGTCTATGTCTTCACCGGACCGATTTACGCGCAGCAGGGGAAGAGGATAGGGGAAGGGCGGGTCGCAGTGCCCAGCCATTTATTCAAGCTTGTGTATGACGCGACGACCGGGCGGTCTTGGGTGCATTGGCAGGCGAATGATCCCGGCGCCGAGATCGGCGTCCCCATCACTTATGAACAGTTCGTCAGGCGGACAGGGATGGCTATTCTTCCCTAAGCATTGAATGGCGCGCGTATTGAGGCCTCACCGCAAGGCCTCACCGCAGCGAGTTGCCGCTCGCATCGGCGTAGCCGCGCGGGCCTCGGCTCATACGAACTTCATCAGCCAGCCGGCGCAGAGGCTAGGCGGAGCCGCGGGGTGGCCGCCGCCAAGTGCACATCTCGATGCAAGCATGAACATCAGCTGCTTTGCAGCATCCATTCGTGCTGAGGGTCATTGTGAAAGTGCCACGCACGTACCGGCCCCGCCATGACGTTCAGATAGTACGAGGTATAGCCATGCGGCACGACCACGGGATGGTAGCCTCGGGGCACTTTGACGACATCATGATCTTCGACGCATAGCGTTTCGTCCAGGTCGCGCTCATCGGTATAGACGCGCTGGAAGGCAAAACCTTGCGAAGGATGCAGGCGGTGATAGTAGGTTTCTTCCAGCTGGCTTTCCTGCGGAATGGCGTTGGCGTCGTGCTTGTGCGGCGGGTAGCTGGATGAATTGCCCGGAGGGGTAATGACTTCGACGACAAGCAGGCTGTTTGCCGGCTCGGTTTCCGGCAGGATGTCGCAGACATAGCGGGTGTTGCTGCCGCTGCCGCGCACCGAACGTTTCATTTGCCCGGGCTCGATCAGCCGGGCCGGCAGCGCGAGCGGGCCGCTGGGCGCGCGCGCCACTGCTATCTCCGCCATGCTGTTTCCGGTCAGTATGGCCGTGGACTGCGCCGGCAAATAAACGGCATAGGGCGATTTTTCTTCAAAGACGCTTGCGCGATCGCCGAGGGCATGCCACTGTGCGTCGCCACCGACCCCATGGGTCGTTACTGATACTTTTCCGGACAGGATGACGATGCACACTTCGTTATCCTCGCTATCCAGTGTCAGCATTTCATTTTCGGTCAGACGATGTGCGGCAAAGCCCACATAGCGCAAGCCGCCGGCGCCCAAGGGAACGTCTGTAATCAAGGGGCCCGACTGGGCCGGAACTTTCAGCGTAGTCATGGTTCGTCCTAGACCGTTGCGGTAGTTTGATGGCGGGCCGAAGTCCACGCCGTGATCAGTGTCTCGAAATTGTCGCGTATTTGCTGTATGAGTTCATCATCATTGATGCGACCCGCCAGCCAGGCTTCACTGGGGGCCTGGAAAATCGTCCGGCCGACGGTGAAGCCTTTACAGTGCCGGCTACCTGCAGCCAGGCTGAAACCCGACGCGACGTCTTCCAATGGTGCTGCCAGGCCCAGCAGCACGACGCCCTTGCAATAGGGGTCGTTTGCCTCGATCAGGGCGTCCAGTTGTTGCCAGCTTTCCGCCTTATGCAAGGCGCCGATCTTCCACCATTCTGGCTGGATGCCCAAGGCGTACAAGCGTGTAACCGCGCGCAGGACCTGGATGTCCGGGTCCACCTGGGGGTTTGCCGGAGGAATGATTTCGAGCAGCAAATCGTGGCCGCTGGCTTGTGCGGCATCGTACAGGCTTTGTATTTGGGTTTCCTGTTCAGCGCGCAGTGGCACGGGGTGCTCGGCATCGTAGCTGACCAGGCATTTGATAATGTGTTCGCGCGGCCATGCAACAAGATTGGTGCCGATGCTGCGGCCATATTCGAAGCGTATCGGCAATGAGCCCGGCAGCTCCACCGGCCGCCCTATCCACCAGCCGCGGCCGGTTGCGGCATTGAGCGCATCCTGGCCATAACGCTCGTCCGCCAGGATGCCGATGTCTGTGTTGGCATGGTCGCGGCCCTGCAACCATTGCTCCGTCTGGTCTACGGCCTTGACGAAAAGGCGCTTGAGTTCGGGAATGCGCGCCGCGTCGGCGTTGCAACGCTGTGCGAGCTCCAGCATCTGGCTGCGATGGTCGAAGGCAAATACGGCCAGGTCTTTCCATTGCCGTTGTTTTGCGCTGCTTCGGTGCAAGCGCTGCAGGTGGCGATCATGCTCGAGCGGCAGATTCAGGTCTGCTTCACTGAAGAAATAATCAAGCTCGGCCAGGGTTGGCATGGCCGGTGCACAACCATGGCGGGATACCACCAGCGCGCCGCAGGCGTTTGCAATGCGGCATGACGCTTCCCAGGATCGGCCCTCGAGCCAGCCTTTGAGCAGACCCGACATGAAGGCGTCCCCGGCGCCCAGTACGTTAAAGACACTGACCTTGAAAGTGGGGTAGGTGCTAGGCAACTCCGGGGGAATATCACCCTGGAAGACGTTGCATCCTTCGGCCCCGCGCTTCAGAACGAGTGTCGCCTTCGTGACCGAACGCACTTGGCGCATAGCGGCCAGGATGTCCGAAGTGCCTCCGGCGATCATGAATTCTTCTTCCGTGCCGACAATCAGGTCGAACAGGGGCAGGACCTTCTGCAGGTCGGACGATACTTTGTCGCTGGCAACGTAGCGGTTTTCGCCGTCCGCCTGGCCCGTCAGGCCCCATAGGACCGGACGATAGTCGATATCCAGGACTGTCTTGACGTCACGCCTGCGTGCCATCGCCAACGCGGCAAGGCTGGTTTCCAGCACCTGCGGTGAGGAAAGATGGGTTCCGGTGATGAGCAAAGCCCTGGCGGAAGCGATGTAATCCTCGTCGAAATCAGCGGGGGACACCGCCATGTCCGCGCAATTTTCCCGATAGAAAATCAGCGGAAAGGTTTCCCGGTCTTTGATGCCCAGCAGGACCAACGCCGTCAGGCGTTGCGGGTCGATCGCAATGTGGCTGGTGTCGCAGCCTTCGGCCTGCAGTGTTTCGATCAGGAATCGGCCCATGTGGTCATCGCCCACACGCGTCAGCATGGAAGATTTCAAGCCCAGTCTTGCGGTCCCGAAAGCGATGTTCCCGGACGAGCCGCCCAGATACTTGGCAAAACTGCTGCTGTCTTCAAGGCGCGCCCCGACTTGCTGGGAATACAGGTCGACGGCCAGCCTGCCTAGGCAGATGAGATCCAAGGGGCGCAGCGAGGTCTCGGTATGTGTTGCGTGTTTCATGGCGAAATCTTTAGGTCGGAAGGTCTGCCACCGGTGGACGAGCGGCAGATTAGAACGGCGTGGAAGGGGTACTTTACGGGCTTTCCTGCTTTATTTCAAATAATTTTCTATTTCATTAGAAAATAGAAAATTTGTTGTATTATGGCGGGCAAGCTTGGCCGCCGTGACACCGGCGCCGGCGAGATCACCATAAGGGTGCGAACCACCATGAAGCCAAATGCAGATCTGCGCGCGTTTCTCGATGCGGTCACGGAACAGTTTCCTGGCCTGCCCAAGCAACTGCAGCGCATCGCTGTCTACCTCGAGAGCCATCAGGCCCACATCGCGTTCCAGCGGGTGCAGGATATTGCCGACGCTTGTGCGGTGCAGCCCTCAGCCGTTGTGCGTTTCGCGCAGCGCTTCGGCTTCTCCGGCTACAGCGAGCTTCAAGGCGTGTTTCGTGATGCGATGCGCGCCAGCGACGTTTCACCGGTCAGCTATGCCGAACGGATACGCAGGGAAATGGCAAGCGGAACGCCGGATTCCGGCGCTATATTGGCCCATTCGTTCATCCAGGCAAGCAAAGACGGCCTGGATGCGCTGTCGGGCGAATTCGACGACCAAGCCTTCGAGCGCGCCATCGAACTGCTTGCAGCCACGCGCGACGTCTATGTGGTCGGTATGGGCAGGTCGCTTTCGGTGGCGTCCTATTTAGTCTATGCCTTGCGCAATCTGCGCAAGCGCACACACTTTGTGTCCGGTATGGGCGGCACGCCGACGCTGGCCGTACGCACCATGGAGCCTGGCGACACCCTGCTTGCCATCACTGCTGCCCCGTATGCGCCGGAAACCGGTCAGTGCCTGGAACAGGCCAGGGCATGCGGAGCGAACATCTTGCTGATTACCGATACGCCGCTTGCGCCGATCTGTCCGCTGGCCGATGTTCTGCTGTTTACCAGGGAACACACCGCATTCGGCTTCAGGACGCTCACCTCGACGATTTGTTTGGCCCAGGCCTTATTCATTGCCTTGGCCTACCGCCTCGAACAGCACTCAGCCATCGAGTATGGCCATGGGCAATCGACTTTTTGACTTTTGTTTTTTCATTGGAGACAAACTTGAACAAGACCTTATTCAAACTGCTCGGCGCATTGTCGGCCGCCGCGCTCATGCACACCGCAACCGCCGGGGATTTCCCTGATCGCACCATGCGTTGGGTGGTGCCTTATGCCGCGGGCGGCACGACCGATGTGATGGCGCGTCACTTGGCCGCGGAAATGGGCACATCGCTGGGACAGACGGTGGTCATCGACAACAAGCCGGGTGCCGCAAGCATTATCGGTGCGACGCAGATCGCCCGCTCGACGCCCGATGGCTACACGTTCGGCACGGCCGACTCGGGTACCCTCGCGTTCAACCCCGCGCTTTATTCCGAGCTGACCTATGACGTCAAGAAGGACTTCACCTTCATTGGCGGGCTGGGACGCATGCCGCTGGTCCTGGCTGTGAATCCAAAGTTCCCGGCCAAGAACCTGCAGGAATTCATGGACATCGTGCGCAAGCAGCCGGGGAAGATCACCTCTGCATCGTCCGGACACGGGTCTCCATTGCATGTGGCGCTGGAGCTGTTCAACCAGCGCGAAAAAGTGGATCTGCTTCACGTCCCTTACAAGGGTTCAGCCCCCGCTTTGCAGGATCTCATGAGCGGCCAGGTGGATTCCATGTTTGTGGATTTGCCGCCTTCCATACAAATGATCAAGGCGGGCAAGCTCAGGGTGCTGGCTGTCGCGACACCCAAGCGCCTGGGCGTGCTGCCCGATGTGCCGACTTTTGACGAACTGGGTATCAAGGGCTTCGAAGCCTATGCCTGGCAGGGTTTCGTGTCGCCCAAGAATACGCCCGACGACATCGTCAATAAGCTGAGCGGCGCGCTGAATACCGCGCTCAAGAGCCACGTCATCGCCGAGAAATTCGACGCGCTGGGCATACAGCCGATGCCCATGACCCCCGATGAATTCGCCGCCTTTGCGAAGAGCGAAGGCCAACTGTGGGGCGACGTGATCCGCAAGGCCGGCATCAAGCTGGACTGATCAAGCATTGCGCGGAGCGAATTCTTGGATTTCGCTCCGCATGCGCCTGCGGACCTTGCCGCGCAGGCTAAGGCTTTACCTGCGTGGCGGCGACGCTGTCTATCTTCCCTCCTTGTATGGGCCCAGACCTCTTAGGTCCGCGCCAAATCCCCATCTGCGCTGTCCTGTACCGGCCCCGTTCTGCGGCCCGGTGAAAGCCTTATTCAATTTTTCCAAACGATGCCTCGCGACCTCCTGGGCGCTGCGGAGTCATTGACGCCCAGCGCCTGGCGTACATCAAAAATCCCGTTGACAGCCCCATGACGGCTGTATAGACTTTCCAACTAATAACGGAATAGTATTCCTATATTGAAACAACGAGGACAGAGGGAAAGATGAAATGTGCTAACTATGATGTCGTGGTGGTCGGCAGCGGGGTGGCGGGGCTTTCCGCCGCCGTGTCTGCGGCCGAGAATGGCGCCCGGGTCGCCGTGTTGGAACGCGCGCCGCTGGAAGAGCGGGGCGGGCAAAGCCGCTATACCGAAGCCTATTTGCGCATGAAAAGCGAAAGCGAGGTCAGCGACGATTTCGAAACGCATTTGGCGGAAAACGGCGCCGGCGCGGTCGACCCGTGCCTGATTGAAGAAGCCGCTCGCCCGTCTGAAGATCGCAGCGCACTGGTCAATTCGCTTAGCATCGCCGACCCCGAAGTCATCGTGGCGTTGGCCGAAAACGCCGGGCCCACCATCGAATGGCTAAAGGGCATGGGGGTACGCTTTGATTTCCTGCCCACGGGGTTCCTGACCAAATCCCAGCCGCGCCTGCTGCCGGTGGGCGGCGGCGAAGCACTGGTGGAAGCGCTGGCGAAACGGGCTGACGGCCTGTCGGTCGATTTCTTCTACGAAACGGCCGCACTGGGCTTGTGTTTTGACGACGAGGGCCTGGTGTCGGGCGTGACGGCCAAAACCCGGGGCAACAAGCCCAGCCGCTTCCTCGGGCAAGTCGTGCTTGCCTGCGGTGGCTTCGAAGGCAACCCGGCCATGCTCGCCCAATATCTGGGACCGCGGTCCAGATATCTGCGCCCAGTGTGCCGCGGCGCCTACTACAACCAGGGCGACGGCATCCGCATGGGATTGGACGCCGGTGCAGCCACTAGCGGCGACTTCGGCGATTTCCACGCCGAACCGATTGACCCTCGTTCCGGCATTTCCGAGCCCGCCTTGTTCATCTTTCCCTACGGTATTCTGGTCAACAAGCACGGCGATCGCTTTGTGGACGAAGGACAAGGCACTGTCGACCAATACTACGAGCGGGTGACGCGCCGCATCTACCAGCAAGACGAAGGCAGGGCTTGGGTGATCCTGGATGCGGGCCACATGGACATCCCCAACTACAAGCTGGGGATCCGGACCGACAAGGCGCCTATTGAAGCCGGCTCGATCGAGGAACTCGCCAAGAAGCTGGATGTGCCGTTGGATGCCCTGAACGCAACCATCGAGGCGTTCAACAACGCTTGCCCGGAAGGGGAATACAAACCACTGGAACTGGATGGCTTGGCTACGGCCGGCGTGCATCCGCCAAAATCCAACTGGGCGGTGCCTGTCAAGAAGGCGCCCTTCCACGCCTATCCCATCATGTCATCCAACGTCTTCACGTTCGGCGGCTTGAAGACTGATAGCCATGGGCGCGTCATGGACACGAATGGCGAGCCGATTCCGAACCTGTACGCGGCGGGCGAAATGACGGGCCTGTACTACGGCAACTATACGGGTGCGACATCGGTGCTGCGCGGGATGGTCTTCGGCAAGCTTGCCGGCGCCCAGATCGCCTCGGCTGTGGCTGCACAGGCCCGGGGACAAGCCGCAGTGGCGAACTGATCTTGTTGCGCGCCCCTTTATCGCGGGCGCGCCTTTGCTTTCAGGCTACGCCATCGCGATTGCGCCGCCGCCGGCTATGGCGTGGGTTGCTTGATGGGGCACACCGACCAACTAACATCTCAAACTGCGCGGACGCATCCGACTACTTGCGTGCATCGACCAGAGGATAGTTTCCGGTGTATCCCAGGATCCTGGACACTTCTTCCCCACCGCGCAGGGCAAGCTTGCCGAGCTTGCTTTTCTGGCGCAAGGCGCGGCTGCTTGGTGCGGAAATGGACAGGCCCGCAATGACCTTGCCTGACATATCGATAACGGGCGCCGCCACCGAATATACGCCCTCGACCAGGCCTTCCAGGCTTTCCGAAATACCGGTATCACGAATTTCAGCCAGCTTGGCGCGCAAGGCCTGAGTGCTTTTAATCGTGCCCGGGGCATGCTTGACCAGCTTGACGGACGCCAGGTATGCATCCAGTTCTTCCTTGGGCATATTTGCCAGCAAGACCTGGCCGCTAGCCGATCCGTAAAGCGGATTGGTGCTGCCCGCCTTGCTGATGAACCGCAACGGATTCGTCGCCTGCAGCACTTCGGCGTAGACGACTTCTGTGCGGTTGTCCGCCAATGTCCCCAGGATGATGGTCTCGCCGCAATCGTCGGATATCAGCTGCATGACGGGCAGCGCGCAGTTCGGGAATTCGCGGTTCTGGACAATGGCCGCGCCCAGCTTCAGGGTTTGCGCGCCGATCTTATAGCCGCCCGGGGCTGCAATCACATAGTCGCCGGATTCCAGCGTCTTCATCAGGCGAAAGAGGCTGGTCTTGGGTAAATTGAGCCTGGCGCTTAAATCGGCCAAAGAGACCGGGGCCGGGTTGTTGGCTAGTTCGTATAGAACCTGAACCGTGCGCAAGGGAGAGCGGGTTGTTTCGTCGGATCTGGGAACAGATTCCGGGGCGGGTGTGATTTTCATGGATTAAAACAGCGTTGGATCCGCTGGCTGGTTAGAACTCTTGGCCCAAACCAGAGCCAGGTTCTTGTATTTGCTTATTCGGCCTTAATATTAGCCGCTTTCACGGTATCACCCCACAGCTTGTAGTCATCGACCAGAAACTCGGCGAATG
>JAEWEH010000297.1 GCA_023389535.1 Pseudomonadota bacterium | reverse complement strand
CGCTGCATGGCGCGTTGTTCGGGAGTAAGCACAGTCTGTCCTTCTTGATCCATACGGTTAAGGGATTATGATACGCCAGGTAAAGCCGGTTGAGGCGCCACAGGGTTGCGCATCACCGGCATCGATTTCCCGCCGCGCACCGCGCAAAGGTTCACTTTCCGACATGAGCTCCACACCCTCCGCCACCCTGGTCCTGGCCGCAACCCTGACTGTGCAATCCTTAACGGCCATGAGCTTGATGACCTTGCCCGTGGTGGCGCCGGCAGTATCCGAATCTGTGGGGATCTCCACCGCGTACCTGGGTTTGTACATCGCCTTTGCTTATGCGGGGGCCATGACGGCCAGCCTGCTATCGGGCGGTGCGGTGCGTCGCTACGGGGCGATACGCGCCAGCCAGACGGGGTTGGTGCTTTGCGCCCTGGGGGTGGCCGCTTGTGCCGTCGGAACGGTTTACATGACGGCGCTGGGCGCGGTCCTGATCGGCCTGGGCTATGGGCCCATCACGCCGGCCAGCTCGCATCTTCTGGCCAAGACCACGCCCGCCCATCGCATGTCTTTTGTGTTTTCCGTCAAACAAACCGGCGTACCGCTGGGCGGCGTGCTGGCCGGCGCGATTGTTCCCGGCCTGGCCGAAGCCATAGGCTGGCAGGCCGCGTTTCTGTGCGTGACGGGGGCAAGCCTGCTGTGCGCCGCGTTGATCCAGCCCTTGTGCGCAACCTTGGACAACGACAAGGATCACAGCCATCAGCTGTCTTTCGGCAGCGGCCTAGCCGGTCCGCTGCGGCTGGTTTTTTCCCAGCGCAGCCTGGCCGTGCTTGCAGCGGTTTCGTTCCTGTTCTCGATCTCGCAGGTGTCATTGACGACGTATATGGTGACCTTTCTGCATGAGGACCTGGGCATGGGTCTGGTGATCGCCGGCTTCACGCTGGCGGTGGCCCAAGCCGCCGGCGTCGCCGGTCGCCTGCTCTGGGGGTATGCGGCCGACCGTTACCTGGGGTCGATCAATATGCTGGCGTTCCTGGCCGTGCTGACCATAGTCTGCGCGCTGGCGACACCCTTGCTGCGCTATGCCGATTCGCACTTCGCCATTGTGATCCTGCTATCCGTGTTCGGCGGTTGCGCCATAGGCTGGAACGGCGTCTACCTGGCCGAAGTCGCACGCCAGGCGCCACCCGGGCAGGCCAGCATGGCAACCGGGGGCACACTGGCCATGACCTTCATGGGCGTCGTCGTGGGCCCGCCGCTGTTCGGCGCCGTGGCGGGCGCCCTGAACAGCTATGGGCTGGCCTTTACGTCGCTGATCGTTCCGGCCAGCGTATGCCTATGGCTATTGCGGCGCAACCAGCGCGCCTTCCATGCCTAGAAATTATCCAGCACGGCGCCCGTGCTGGCGGTCGAGGCATTGAAGGCGAACTTGGCCTGGACGCCGCGCGTGTAACGCGGCGCCGGCGCCTTCCATGCCGCACGCCGCGCGGCAATTTCATCTTCGGGCACATGCAATTCCAGCAGCAGCTTGCGCGCATCGATGGTGATGGTATCGCCTTCCTGCACCAAGGCAATGGTGCCGCCCACCGCGGCTTCCGGCGCGACGTGGCCCACCACCATGCCCCAGGTACCACCTGAAAAACGGCCATCGGTGATCAGCCCTACCGAATCGCCCAGGCCGGCCCCAATCAGCGCACCGGTGGGCGCCAGCATTTCGGGCATGCCCGGCCCGCCCTTGGGGCCCAGATAACGCAGCACCATGACATCCCCCGCCTTGATCTTGCCATCGAGGATGGCTTTCAGGGCGGACTGTTCGTCGTCGAACACCCGTGCGGGGCCGGTGATGGCCGGGTTCTTCAGGCCAGTGATCTTGGCGACGGCGCCTTCAGGCGACAAATTGCCTTTCAAGATGGCCAGATGGCCTTGCTTGTACAGGGCTTTTTCGATGGGGAAAATGACCTTCTGGTCGGCGCTGGGCGTGTCGGGAATGTCTTGCAGCATCTGCCCCACCGTCTTGCCGGTAATGGTGATGCAGTCGCCGTTGATCAGCCCGGCATTCAGCAATATCTTCATGACTTGCGGCACGCCCCCGGCCTTGTGGAAGTCCACCGCCAGGTAGTGGCCGCTGGGCTTCAGGTCGCAAATGACGGGCACGCGCTGGCGCACGCGTTCGAAATCGTCGATGGTCCATTCGACATCCGCCGCATGGGCGATCGCCAGAATATGCAACACGGCATTGGTCGACCCGCCGGTGGCCATGACGACACTGACGGCATTTTCAATGGATTGCCGGGTGACGATGTCGCGCGGCTTCAGGTCCATTTCAATGGCCTTGAGCAATACGCGTGCGGATTCGGCCGCGGACTGCGTTTTCTCGTCGTGCACATTGGCCATCGTGGAGGAGTACGGCAGGCTCATGCCCAGCGCCTCGAAGGCCGAGCTCATGGTATTGGCGGTATACATGCCGCCGCAAGACCCCGGCCCCGGGATAGCATGCAGTTCGATCTGCTTCAGCTCCTGGTCGCTCATGCGGCCGGCGGCGTTTTCGCCCACGGCTTCGAAAACGCTGACGATATTCAAATCTTTGCCATGCAGACGGCCGGGCAATATCGTGCCGCCGTATACATAGATGGCGGGTACATTGGCGCGCAGCATGCCCATCATGCCGCCCGGCATGTTCTTGTCGCAGCCGCCTATCACCACAACGCCGTCCATCCATTGGCCCTGCACACAGGTCTCGACGCAATCAGCGATGACTTCGCGCGAAACCAGGGAATACTTCATGCCCTCGGTGCCCATGGCCATGCCGTCTGAAATCGTGGGCGTACCGAAGACCTGCGCATTGCCGCCGCTTTCTTCGATGGCGGCAATCGCCGCGTCGGCGAGCTTCTGCAAGCCGCTGTTGCATGGCGTAATGGTGCTGTGGCCGTTGGCGACCCCTACCATGGGCTTGTTGAAATCTTCTTCCTTATAGCCCAGCGCGTAATACATGGAGCGGTTCGGCGCACGCGCCGCCCCTTGGGTGATGTTCGCGGAGCGCAGACGTTTGGAGCTAGCCATTCTTCTTTCCTTAGTTCGGGATCAAGCAGCACACGGACAGTGCGGGCTGTCTAAATAGGCTGTGCCTGGCCAGCGCATCCATCCGGACTTGTCTCCTTGGAATACCTGGACAGGACACTAAGCGCAGTTTACCCCTTTGTTTCATGCCGATGCGCGCCGCAGGCATGCGGCGCGCAGGCCCGCATCCAGCCTGCGTCAGCGGCGCGGCAGGAATTTGCTGAAGTGACTGTCGGCAGACAAGGTGCGCAGATAATCCCGGGTGACGCCGGCCACTTCCGTGGCGCCCAGCAAGGCAATATTGCGCCGGATTTCCGCGGCGAACAAATCCAGGGCGTGGTCTACGCCGCTGCGCCCGCCGATGGCCGCGGCGTACCCCATGGGCCGGCCCACGAACACCATCCTGGCCCCCAGCGCCAGGGCCTTCAGGACGTCCGAGCCGCGCCGGATGCCGCTATCCAGCATAATGGGCACCGACGGGCAGGCTGCCACCACTTCGGGCAGCATGCGCAAAGGCGAAAGCACCCCGTCCAGCTGACGGCCGCCATGGTTGGAGACGATGATGGCATCCACACCGTGATCCACTGCAATACGCGCGTCTTCAGGATCCAGGATGCCTTTTACGATCAGCTTGCCGGGCCATAAGTCCCGTATGCGTTTCAAGTGGTCCCAGTTCAGGTGACCGCGATCAGAAAAGTCACGCAACACGTTGCGCGAAATAATCGGCACGCCACGGGTGGCATAGTTGTTTTCGAAATGCGGAATGCCGTAGTTGCACACGGTGCGCAAGAACGTGCCGATGGTCCATCGAGGGTGGGTGATGCCGTCCAGCATCAGTTTCACCGTCGGCCGCAAGGGCGTGGAAAACCCGGCCCGGATGTTGTTTTCCCGGTTGGCGGCCACGGGCGTGTCCACAGTGATGACGAGCTTGCGGTAACCGGCGTCCATGACCCGCTGGATCAGCGCGTCGATCTGGTCCTGCCGGCCCGGCAAGTAGGCCTGGAACCAGACATTGCCCCCTATGCCGGCAATATCTTCCAGCCGGGTCAGCGACGAACCGCTCATGATCATGGGCAGGTTCCTGCCGGTAGCCGCCTGGGCCAGGACGTGGTCGCCCCGGTAGGCGGAGATCGCGCTCAGGCCCATGGGCGCGATGCCGAACGGCGACGCGTAGGTGTCACCCCACAGCCGCACGCCGGTATCGACCTTGCCCACGTCGCGCAGGATGCGCGGCACAAAAGCCAGTTCTTTGAATACCGCCCGATTGTCCTCGAATGAAAAGTTGGTTTCAGCCGCCCCTGACACATATCCGAAAATGGCGCGAGGCAGGTATTTGCCCGCTTCCGCTTCGAAGTCATCGAGGCACAGAATACGGCTCAGGCGTTTTTGCGAATACAGCATCATGGCACTATATGTTTATCAGGGCAGGTAGGCGGATGAATTGAAAATGCCCCCGGCAGGCCGAGGGCATTCCGCATGGCACAGGATTATTTTTCAGCCCAGGGAGTGTGGGACCAGAACTCCTTGAACATTTTTTCGTTGGCTTCGAGTTCGGCCTTGTACGCAGCCGGCGCGAGATAGCGGATGGGTACGAACATCTTTTTGGCCTGCTCGCGGAATTCGGGATCGTTCACCGCCTGCTCGACCGCCTTGGCCAGTTTGTCGTGCACGTCAGCGGGCAGACCTTTGGGGGCGCCGATGCCGCGCAGCGACGACATGATGATATTGTGGCCCTGTTCCTTGAAGGTCGGAAGGTCGGGGGCGATATCGGAGCGCTCTTCAGACATCACGCCCAGGTCCACCAGCGGCGAGCCGCCCTTGATATAAGCCATGACCTCGCCGATATTCATGGCAGCCATCATGATCTCGCCACTGGAAATAGCGGTGCGCACCTCGCCCGCGCCCTTGTAGGGCACATGCGTCAGTGTAGTGCCAGTCGCCTTTTCGAACAGCAACATGGCCAAGTGGTCATCTGAGCCTATGCCGGTAGTGCCTACCGTGACTTTGCCCGGATTGGCCTTGGCGTATTCGGCCAGATCCTTCAGTGTCTTGATCTCGCTTTTGGCGTTCACCGCAAAGCTGTCGGGGTCGTCGATCAAATTGCCGATCAGGTCAAAGTCAGTCCAGTGGTACTTGGCTTCGCGCTCGATCGGGATGGTGATCAGATTCGGGGTATTGAGAAAGCCGATGGTGTAGCCGTCCGGCTTGGCGCGGGCCACCTCGCCAAAGCCAATGGCGCCGCCTGCACCCGGCCGGTTCAGCACGACGATGCGTGCGTTATTGCCCAGGTATTTTTCAATGAACGGAGCCAGGGCGCGGGCCACCAGGTCGGTGCCGCCGCCGGGGCCATAGGACACCACCATATTGATGGGATGTTCCGGGTAAGCGGCTTGCGCGGGGGCAGCCAGCGCCATGGTCGCGGCCGCGGCGGCAACGCCTGCTGCGGCCAGCTTGCGCATAAAAAATCGACGGGAAAAAATAGTGCTCATTAAAACGTCTCCTGATTTTGTCTGGTAGATCAAGAACAAACGGGCGGCTGGCCGGGTGCCGGCCGCGACTGCGGGTTTCTCATGCCCTGCGCGCGGTCAGGCTTCCTTCGCCCGATTGAAGCGCTCGGTAAAACGCGGCATGACTTGCGGATTGATGACGCGCGGCGCCGGCTCTCCGGCGCAGATCGCGAGGATTTGCTCCGCGGCGATGGTTGCCACGTTTTTCCTGCCTTCGTGCGACACGCCCGCCGTGTGATAGGTGGGCACCACGTTCGGCAGGCCAAGCAAGGGGTGGTCGGACGCAGGTGGCTCCACATCCCACACGTCCAGGCCCGCGCCGGCAAGATGGCCACTGCATAGGGCGTCGTATAGGTCGTTTTCGTTATGGATGCCGCCACGCGCGGTGGATACGAAGATCGCGCCCGGTTTCATTTTTTCATAAGCGCGCTTGTCGAACATATTGCGCGTTTCCTGCGTGCGCGGGCAATGCAGGGAAACAATATCGCTGGACTGCAGCAATTCATCCAGTGTCACGCCTTGCGCGCCGCGGGCCCGCAGGGTGGCTTCATCCAGATAGGGATCGTAAGCCAGCACACGCATGCCGAAAGCACGGCCCAGTTGCGCGGTGCGAGTGCCGATATGGCCCAAACCAACCAGACCCAGGGTCTTGCCGTTCAGTTCATGGCCCATCAAGTCTTCACGCGAAAAGCCCTGGCCGTGCTTGAGCATGTGGCTCGATTCGCCGAAGCGGCGCGACACGGCGATCATCAAGCCTATGGCGTGTTCCGCCACAGAGTTGGCATTGCCCCCGGCCTGGTTGACCACCAGGACGCCCGCATCGGTACATGCCTGTACGTCGACGGTATCGTAGCCGGCGCCGGAAGTGGAGACGCATAGCAAGCGCGGACAACGCTGCAGCAGCTCGGGCGTGACGAGCCAGGTCGTTGGCACTTCGTCTTTGGCGGCGGAGATGTGATAGATGTGCGCTTTGCCCAGCTTGGCCCAGCCGTCCGTATCAGGCGCCTTGATATCCACGATGTCCAGGTCCATACCGGGCCGGTCGAGCAGGAGGGTATCGAAACTTGGGTCGATCCATAGATTGAGCCTGACTACTTGCATGATGGGATTGCGCCGTGAATTGCGGTGGGAATATTCCGAATATTCTAAACACGCGGAAGCGGCCGGACGATAACTAATTTCGCTTCAAAAGTAAAAATATTTACGCTTATGCCATCGCGCGCGATGGCGAACGGTTCCCCGGATGTCCTGGCAACACCATGGCTTACAGCTACACCCACATGCGCGCAGGACAAGTGATATGCGTGACGTGGCGAGGCGCCGCGCGGATGTCTAAGTAAAGACATCCCCGGCATGCTGGACCAAAGCCTCGGCGATGGTAGTATGCGGCCCTTGCAGGCCCCAGATCATGCCGATGCGCCGTATCGGCGTGCGCTCGGGCAAGGGGGTCCGCACGATCTGATTGGCCTGGGCGCCGATGGATAAAGAATCCGGCACCAGCGCCACCCCCAGACCCCGCTCGACCAATGCCACAATGGTTAGCAAGCTGTCGACTTCCAGCCGCTGCTGCGGCAGGATATGGTTGTCTTTCAGATAACGGTCCACCAGCTTGCCGCTGAAAGAAGCACGGTCATAACGGATGAAGGGCTCATTCGACAACAAGTCGTGAGCTTCGCGGCCGGCCAAGTCGGGATGGGCGATCACGGTCAGCGTTTCTTCATGCAACGTCCGCCAGCCGCAATTTTTCTGTATGGCGAAAGGCGGTTCGATGACAATGGCGGCATCCAGCCGCCCTTCATGCACGTAACGGCACAGGTCGGCCGAAATGCCAAAGCGCATGTAGACCGGCAGCGTTGGGTAGCTGCGGCAAAAACGTTCCATCAGCACCGGCAAGTAGGTCGTCAAGGCCGAAGGAAATACTCCTACCTTCAATTCGCCGGCCAACAGGCCGGTGCTGGCGACGGCGCGCAGGTCGCGGGACTGTTGGATCAGGACCTTGGCCTTGTCAAAGACCCGCATTCCGGCTTCAGTCGGTTTGACCGTATGCCCTGAGCGCTGGACCAGCACCGCTGCCAGTTCGGCTTCGAGGCTACGTATGCGGGCCGCCACCGCAC
>JAEWEH010000288.1 GCA_023389535.1 Pseudomonadota bacterium | reverse complement strand
CATGAGCCCGCTGTCGGCGATCGCCTTCCTTATCGGCATCGCCAAAGCCAGCGGTGCGGGCGGCGCGACGACAGCCATATTGCTCAATACACCGGGCGAGCCGAACGCCGCGGCCACTTGCCTGGATGGCTACCCTCTTACGCGCCAGGGCAAGGGCGAACAGGCGCTTAAGGTGGCGCTGTATGGGTCCGTCATCGGCGACGTGCTGGCGACCTTCGCCTTGATCGCCCTGGCCTTGCCGCTGGCCAAGTTCGCCCTGAAGATAGGGCCGATGGAGATGACGGCCCTGATGCTGCTTTCCCTGACGTTTATCGCCGCGTTGTCGGCGGAATCGATGTCGCGCGGACTGATCTCCGGTCTGCTGGGGATTTTCCTGGCGACAGTCGGCCTGGATCCGGAGAGCGCCACGCCGCGCATGACGTTCGACTATGTCGAGCTTATGGACGGTGTGCCCTTGCTGGCTGTTACCGTGGGCATGCTGGCATTGACCGAAATGTTTATCCAGGCCGAGGAGTACCTGACGCGCGGCCCGGAAGCGGCCATACAGGCGGGTACTGCGCAAAAAGAGCTGCGGCGGCTCAGCATGTCGGAGTTCCGCAGGGTGTTGCCCACCATATTCAAGTCCAGCCTGGCCGGAATAAGCATTGGCATCATTCCCGGACTGGGCCCGACGGTCGCGTCCTTCCTGTCTTATGCCATGGCCAAGAAAACCGCGAAACCAGGCGACTGCTTTGGCAAAGGGGAGCTCAAGGGCGTTGCGGCGGCTGAAACCGCCGATAACGCAGTGGTGCCGGCCAGCCTTATTCCGTTGTTTGCGCTGGGCTTACCTGGCAGCGTTTCCGCTGCCATCCTGATTGCCGCGCTAATGATACATGGGGTCACGCCCGGGCCGCGCATCTTCGAAGAGAATGGCCAACTGGTCTATGGCATATACGGGGCAATGTTGGTCGCAAGTGTCTTCATGCTGTTCGTGGGGCGTATCGGCTTGATGGCGTTTGCCAAGCTGACGCTGGTTCCGCAGACCATCATCATCCCTGTCGTGACCTTGCTCTGTGTCGTGGGTGCATACGTCGAAAGCCGCTCGATGTTCTCGGTGCAGATCATGGTCGGCTTTGCCGTGCTGGGGTATCTGATGCATCGCTTCAACTATTCCCGCGTCACCTTCCTGATCGGCTTTGTCATCGGGCCGCTATTCGAGCTGTCCTTGCGTCAGTCCATCATTATTTCCCAAGGCAACCCATACGCTGTGTTGAATCATCCCGTGGCGCTGGCGCTGATCGCCGTGGCGCTGCTGACCTCTTTGCTATTTACGCGTTCCAGGCAGGCGACCTCCGCCTGAACTGGCTCATGCAAACTGAACTTAATCCAGTAGGAGTATTTGTATATGCGGATCAATCTGAATGCCGACATCGGTGAAAGCTACGGGAAGTTCACCGTAGGAAGCGATACGGAGCTGATGACCTTGATAGGATCTGCCAACATCGCTTGCGGCATGCATGCGGGGGATCCCAGCATTATGGTGCGCACAGTGGGGCTGGCAATGGAAAACGGCGTATCGATCGGCGCCCATCCCGGCTTCAACGATATCTGGGGCTTCGGCCGCAGGCAAATTCGCATGAGCCCCCGTGACCTGGAATACCTCGTCACCTATCAGATCGGCGCGTTGCAAGCCATCGCCCGCGCGCAAGGAGCTTCGGTCACCCATGTGAAGCCGCACGGCGCCCTGAACAACATGGCGCATGACGATGCCGACTACGCCATGGCGGTGGGGCGGGGCATCAAGGCAGCCGACCCGGACCTGATCTACGTCGCCAACGTCGGATCGGAAATGAGCAAGGCGGGGCATAAGCTGGGCCTGAGGGTGGCCAACGAATCCTATGTGGACCGACGCTACGACGACAACGGCAAGATGCTGTCGCGCGAGCGCGATGATGCGGTGATCAAAGACCCGCAACACGCGGTCGAGCACGTCATGCGCATTCTCGACGAGCAATCCCTGGTGTCCATATCGGGCAAGCGCATCCCGGCCAAGGTCGATACGTTCTGCATCCACGGCGATGAGCCCACGGCGGTGTCGCTGGCCGCGGCCGTCGTCGCGGCCCTCAAGCAGGCCAACATCGCCGTCACGCCTCTGCCGGAGCTGATCAAATGAGCCGCAGCGCTGCCTTCAGCCATTTCTATATGGACGCGCTTGCCCGCGCGCAGGTTGACGAGTCCGCCTTGCGCGCCGCGGTACAGGCCGGCATGCCGCGAGCCTTGTTTGATGAGGCCCTGGACCAGATCCCCCAATGGCCGGGCTACCAGGCCACGCCATTGCATGCCCTGCCGGGCCAAGCCGCATCGGCCGGCCTGGCCAGCGTCGCCTGCAAGGACGAGGGCGCGCGCTTTGGCCTTGGAAGCTTCAAGGCCTTGGGGGGGGCTTATGCTGTCAGTGCGCTTGCGGCGCGGTATGCCGGGGGACTGACGGTAGCCTGCGCCACCGAGGGCAACCATGGCCGTTCGGTGGCCTGGGGCGCCCGACAGGCGGGGGCTCGCTGCGTCATATTCCTGCACGAGCGAGTCAGCGCCGGACGCGAACAGGCCATCGCCCAATACGGTGCGGAAATACGCCGGGTTCCAGGCAACTACGATGATGCGGTATTGGCATGTGCGCAAATCGCCCGGCAGGAAGGGTGGACCATCGTCTCCGACACCACTTGGCCGGGCTACGAGGAAATACCCAGGATCGTCATGGCCGGGTATGGCGTCATGTTGAAGGAAGCCTTGGGCCAGATGCAGCAAGCTCCTACCCATGTGTTCCTGCAGGCGGGGGTAGGCGGCATGGCTGCCGCCATCATGGCTGGCTTTCATTACCTGCATGATGGTCCCATGCCAAAGTTCATTATCGTCGAACCTCGGAACGCCGCATGCATTCTGGCCAGCATGCGGCACGGCGGGGAACTGACCACGGTGACCGGCGCGTTGGAAACGGTGACGGCGGGCCTGGCTTGCGGTGCGCCATCGCCCTTGGCCTTGTCCATCATCAATAGTGGTGCCCACGCGGTTCTTGCCATTGACGACGATGCCATTGTTCGCGCCATGCAATCATTGGCGCGGCCAGCCGCGGGCGATCCCGCCGTCGTCGCGGGGGCTTCAGGCGCGGCCGGCTTGGCCGGCCTGCGCGCTGTCATGCAGAATCAGGGCATGCGCGATATCCTGGACATCGGCCCTGATAGTCATGCGTTGGTCATCAATACGGAAAGCGACACCGACAGGGAAGGCTATCTGGCTTTATTGGCCACGCCCGATGTTGCGGCAAGCCCGAAGTAACCCGCGGCAAGCTCGGGCCATGGCCGACGCTGTCCGCCGCGTCGGCCGGCCGGCCCTGGAGTGCCGTTTGGTCCAGACCGCCGGCTAGGCAGCTACGTCGCCCCGCTTCGGCGGCGTATGGGTGGGGTGTTGGTCATCGTCATTGTCGTTATCATCGCGCGACGGCAGTGGAGCAAGGCCTATGGCCTTCCGAAGACGCTGGCAGTCGGGATTAGGCCTGCCATCATCCATCCAGGTACTGAATTCCCGGCAAGGCGACGGACGGTTGTCGTAGATGGTGCAGTGTATGCCTTCTTTGCCGAGTTCGCCGCGCAGCGCGATGCAGCGCTTGCCCCCATATTCAGTGCCTTTCATGCAGGCGCGCAATGCACTTACCTGGCTGACCAGTTCCGGCGGTACGTATCCGCCGCCTTCGCCGGCGATTTCGCCGCAATAGAAAGACACCCGGAAATGCGCGCAGCAGGCGCCACAGTTCAGGCAGGGGTTGCCCATCAAAGAGTCGTTGGCTGCACGGCGACGTTTGCCGGCGGGCACGGTGGGTAGGGGCTGGGCATTGATGCCGGCGGTAAGCGTAGTATGGCTGCCAGGCAGGCTGGACCAGGCGTCTGTGATGCCCAAGGCTTGCGCTTGCGCAGAGAATATCCGCGTTATGGTCATAGTCAATCCGCTGTATATGTGCATGGCCAGGCACGCAGGCGCTTCAGAGGGATTTACCCGAAGCCTCGCGGCCTGTAATTGCTACTATACACGGATTCAAGAAAGCGCTTGCGCGTGCGGGCGCGGCGGCGCCGGACCGTGGTTGACTCCCCGTGAAGACCGCGTATACCATGCCCTGACGATGACCATGCCTCCCATCATGACCCCCGACGATACACAGGTTCTGGCCACCCTGGCCGCTGCGGAACCGCAGAATGCTTTTAAAGGTGATCTTTTTGCGCATTTTCATGCGCTGACGCCTGCCTGGCAGGATGCGTTCGCCGACACCCGCTCGCAGCAGACCCTGCATGATCTTGATGCCTTCCTGGACGACCGGCTTGCCGCGGGTGTCACCATATTTCCTTTACGGCCGTTCCGGGCGCTGCTGGAAATCCAGCCGCAGGATGTGCAGGTGGTGCTGCTCGGCCAGGATCCTTACCACGGGCCGAACCAGGCGCAGGGTCTGGCGTTTTCGGTACCGGACGTTTGCCGCATACCCCCCAGCCTGCGCAATATATTTGCCCAACTGGCTCAGGAATATCCCGAAAGCTTCAGCGCCCAGCGCAACAGTTTGCTGCGCTGGGCGCGCCGCGGTGTGTTGCTGCTCAATACGTCGCTGACGGTCGAGGCCCACCAAGCCGGCTCGCACGCCAAAAAAGGCTGGGAAACCATTACGGACAACATTATCCTGCGAATCCTGCAAGAGCCGCGCCCCAAGGTGTTTCTATTATGGGGGTCGCATGCGCAGTCCAAGCAGGCCTTGCTGCAAGCCCATCCACCGGCGGGCCCCGTGCTGGTGCTGACGGCCAATCATCCTTCGCCGCTCTCGGCATTGCGCCCGCCTCGGCCCTTCATGGGTTGCGGCCATTTCCGCAGGGCTAACGATTGGCTGCAGGAGCACGGCGAGGCCGGCGTGGACTGGCTGAACAATGAAACGCCCGCAGACCGCGGCGCAGGCCAGCGCGACAGGGGCGCAGCCTAGCCGCGCCCCTGTCGGCACGCCCGGTCAGAAACTGCCAAATACAGTGCCCAAAGTAATGACCGTGATCAGCGCGATCATCGGCGCACCCATGGTGACGGCCGCGATATTCAGGTAAGACTGGCGGTGGTTCAGCTTGCATATGGCCAGCAGTGTAATGATGGCGCCGCAGTGGGGCAGGGTATCGAATCCGCCCGCAGCCATGACGGCCACGCGGTGCAGCAGATCCGGGCTGATGCCGGCGGCCTCGGCCATGCGCAGGTAGTCGCTACCCAAGGTTTGCAGCGCGATGCTCAAGCCGCCTGATGATGAACCCGTAATCCCGGCCAGCACGTTCATGGCGATGGCTTCCGAAATCAGCGGATTGCCCGGTGTGACATTCAACACAGCGTCGCGGATGATGGCAAAGCCTGCCAGACCGGCGATCACCGCGCCATAGCCGACTTCAGATGCGGTATTGAACAAGGGCAACATGAAGCCGTATATGCCTTTATTCACGGATTCGCGCAGATTGCTCCAGCGACCCAGCCGGGACACGACCAGTGTTGCACACGCTACAACCAGTGCAATGATCAATGCCCACAGGCCCGCCATTTTCTCGGGCGAGACATTGGGAAAGCGTTCGGTCAGATAGCCGAAATTCGTGTCGGGAAACACGAAGTAAGTAAACAGTGCGTTGACACCGATGACCAGGACCAGCGGCAACAACGCCAGGAATAGGGGCATTTCAGTACGCGCGCTATCGCTGGGGCCAGTGCCTGCGTCGATTTCTTTGTCATCAGCGTGATGACCATAGCCTTCGCCGGCCGCCCGTGCGCGGGCCGCCCGGCCTCGCAACCACCATAGGCCTCCAAAAAGCATGATGGCGCCGCCGATGATGCCCAGCCCCGGTGCAGCGAAAACATTGGTGCCGTAGTAGGGAATAGGGATGGCGTTCTGAATAGCCGGTGTACCCGGCAAGGCCGTCATGGTGAACGTGAAAGAGCCCAGCGCTATGGTCGCGGGTATCAGGCGCTTGGGAATATCCGCCGCCTGAAACATGTCGCGCGCGATAGGGTAGATGGCGAAAGCCACAACAAAGAGGGATACGCCGCCGTAGGTCAGTATGCCGCAGGCCAGCACGACCGTGACAATGGCATGCCGTTCGCCCAGTTTATCGACGATCCAGCGCGAAATTGTATGCGCCGCGCCCGAATCGGCCATCAATTGCCCGAACAGCGCGCCCAATAGGAAGATAGGCAAAAACTGGATCACGTAGTTGCCCAGCGCCTTCATGAAGGTGTCCGTATAAACGGGCAGCAGCACACCCATTTCACCGGATAGGAGCACCGCCAATGCAGCCATGAGCGGCGCCAAAAGTAATACGGTAATTCCCCGGTACGCCAGATACATAAGGAGTACCAGCGAGATGATGATTGCCAACGTACCTGTCATGCAAAAAAACTCCCAGCCGATGCCAAAAATGTCGGGGCCCCGGCAGGGGCCCAAAGCCGACCAGTTTAGCAGTGCGGTATGAACGGGGTTTTACGGCATCGAGACGGGCCGGATGATGTGGCTGCCGACCAGCGTACGGCGTGGTGCTGGTCGGCGGCTGGCCCTGTTGTGGCGATACGCGGCGCTGCGGCGCTATTCCACCATCGCTTCCACGGGGCGCGCATGGCTGGCGATGGGCCCGGCGGGCAGTACCGAGGCCAGGTCTGTATTGACCTCGATAAATACCGGCCCGGTGGCGGAAAGCGCCTGAGCGATAACCCCGTCGATGTCGGCGTCTTGCTCGAGCCTCAGTGCTGTCATTCCGAACGCTTGCGCCATAGGCTGAAAATCGGGATTGAACAGCGATGTGCCACTGACCCGGCCGGGGTAAGCCCGCTCCTGATTGATGCGTATCGAAGCGTAGCAGCGATTGTTGGACAAGATGAATACGATGGGCAGTTGATACTGGACGGCGGCGATCATTTCATTTCCCGTCATCAGAAAGCCGCCGTCGCCCACCATGCAAATGGTTTTCTTTTCCGGATGGCGCAGGGCATGGGCGATGGCCGCGGGCGTGCCGTAGCCCATGGCCCCCGACAGCGGCGACAGCAGGCGTTGTTGCCCGCGGAAGCGGAAGTATCGGTATACCGGCGCGGCGAAGGTGCCGGCGTCGACGCATACGACCGCATCGTCCGGAGCCTGTTCCGAGACGCTGCGCACTACCTTGCTGAAATC
>JAEWEH010000231.1 GCA_023389535.1 Pseudomonadota bacterium | reverse complement strand
CCTACGGGACACTGAATGCGCAGCGCAGCAACGCCGTGCTCATTTGCCATGCGCTGAACGCCTCCCATCACGTGGCGGGTATCTCGGCCGACAATCCCAAGGACATCGGCTGGTGGGACAACATGGTCGGACCCGGGAAGGCGGTCGATACGGATCGCTATTTCGTCATCGGCGTCAATAATATTGGCTCATGCTTTGGCTCCACCGGGCCGGCCAGCATCAATCCCGCCACGGGCAAGCCGTGGGGCGGCGCTTTCCCTATGTTGACCGTAGAGGACTGGGTGCGGGCGCAGGCTCGCCTGGCGGACCATTTCGGCATAGAAAAATTTGCGGCCGTGATGGGCGGTTCATTGGGAGGCATGCAGGCGCTCAGTTGGGCGATCACCTGCCCGGACCGGGTGGGCCACTGCATTGTCATCGCCAGCACGCCGCGCTTGTCCGCGCAGAACATAGGCTTCAACGAAGTCGCCCGCCGTTCCATCATCAGCGATCCGGACTTCCATGGCGGCGATTACTACGCCCATGGCACGGTGCCCCGGCATGGCCTGTCGGTCGCGCGGATGGTGGGCCATATCACCTACCTGTCTGACGACGACATGGCCACCAAATTCGGCCGCACGCAGCGCGCACCAGCCGACAATGGTGAATTCCACTATGGCTACGACGTCGAGTTCGAGGTGGAATCCTATCTGCGCTACCAGGGCGAGAAGTTTTCCACTTATTTCGACGCGAACACTTATTTGCTGATCACGCGCGCGCTGGATTATTTTGATCCGTCGCGCAACTATGGCGGCGACCTCGCGCGTGCGCTGCAGGGTGTCACGGCGGATTTCCTGCTGGTGTCCTTCACGACGGACTGGCGCTTCCCGCCCGTGCGATCACAGGAAATCGTGCGTGCGCTGTTGAAGAACAAGCGCGCCGTCACGTATGCCGAGATCGACGCGCCGCATGGCCATGATGCCTTCCTGCTGGACGATGCGCGCTATCACGCCGTGGTGCAAGGGTATTACGATCGGATCGCCGCCAAACTGGGCTTGCCTGAACGCACCCGCAGCACGGGGGTACTGGCATGAGCGCAACCGCCGCCGTTGCACCCCGGCATGTTCGTGCAGACCTGAAGCGCATTGCCAGCTGGATAGAACCCGGCAGCCGCGTGCTGGACCTGGGCTGCGCCGATGGCACCTTGCTGGCCTATTTGCAGAACAACAAGAATGTGGTGGGCGCCGGGGTGGAGCTCAATGACCAGCAAGTGATAGCGGCGGTGCGCCGCGGTGTGCAGGTCATACAGCAGAATCTGGAAGAAGGCCTGGCCCTGTTCGATGATCAGCAGTTCGATACCGTGGTGTTGTCCCGCACGCTGCAATCCATGCACAACACCGAACATATCCTGCGCGAGATGGCTCGCGTGGCGCGTTATGGCATCGTGTCGTTCCCTAATTTCGGCTACTGGCCGCACGGGTGGTCCATCTTAAGGGGGCGCATGCCCGTGACGGGCGAAATGCCGTACCAATGGTTCGATACGCCGAATATTCACTTGTGCACGCTGAAGGATTTCGAAAGGCTGGCCGACGCCTTGCAATTGCGGATCACGCACTTGGCGACATTCAACGGCAACAAAGAAGTTAAACTGCTTCCCGGTTGGCGCAGCACACTCGCGGTATACCGCTTCGAATCTCCCAATCGAACCTGACCCACTAATCCAAAGCAAGATAAGAGGCCCGGCCATCGCTTCATCGCTCCGTGTTTATGCCAGTCCCCGAGTCATCCCTTTGCTGGTGCTGGGGTTTGCTTCCGGACTTCCGCTGGCCCTGACGGGCGGCACACTGCAGGCATGGGCGACAGTGGCCAATGTGTCGTTGCAGAACATCGGCTTCCTGACCCTGATCGGCACCGCCTACACGCTCAAGTTTCTGTGGGCGCCCCTGGTGGATCGTTATGCGCCGCCCTTTTTAGGCCGTCGGCGTAGCTGGATCTTCGTCACCCAGTTATTGCTTGCCGCATCCGTCGCAGCCATGGGGCTGTTTTCACCCGCCGGCAATCTTGCCTTGCTGGCCTTGCTGGCCGTCTTTGTGGCATTTTTGTCGGCCACCCAGGACATCGCTTTCGACGCCTACAGCACGGATGTCCTGCGCAAGGAAGAGCGCGCAGCAGGCGCTGCCGTCAAAGTCCTGGGCTACCGCCTGGCAATGATCATGTCGGGGGGGCTGGCACTGGTGCTGGCCGATCGCTGGCTCGGCTGGGAGAACATGTATTTCCTGATGGGTGGATTCATGGCGCTTTGCGCGGTCGCCACGTTGTTGGCGCCCGAGCCGGAATCGGTGGCACGTGCGCCGCGATCGCTGACGTTGGCGGTGGTGGAGCCCCTGGTCGAGTTTTTCAAGCGGCGCGGCGCCATCACGATATTGCTTCTGATCGTGCTGTATAAACTGGGCGACGCCTTTGCAGGCGCATTGTCGACGACCTTTTTGCTGCGTGGCGCCGGATTCAGCGTATCGGAAGTCGGTGCCGTCAACAAGGTGTTCGGGCTTGCCGCGACGATCGTCGGCGCGCTGGCCGGTGGCGCCTTGATGTCCAAATTAGGCCTGTACCGGTCGCTCATGCTCTTCGGTCTTTTGCAGGCGCTTTCCAATTTCGGTTACTGGGTGTTGGCGGTCACGCCGCCTCATTTGTATTCCATGGCGCTGGTGGTGGCGGTGGAAAATCTGTGCGGAGGCCTGGGCACGGCGGCTTTCGTGGCTTTGCTGATGGCGCTGTGCAAGCACGAGTTCTCCGCGACGCAATTTGCACTGCTGTCGGCGCTGTCCGCAGTGGGGCGTACTTATCTGGCGGGGCCGCTGACGCCACCCCTGGTCCAATCGCTGGGTTGGCCGTTCTTCTTTGTCATCACGGTGCTGATTGCCATTCCCGGCCTGCTGCTGTTGTATATGCGCCGCGCGGAGATAGACGGCCTGGATCAGGCGCACTGACCACAGGTCAGGCGCCGCACCGGCAGGGGCTCGCCGCGTCTGCATAGTGCCTGGCGGGCGCTTCGGATCGGCGGGCGATGTTGTTTGACTCAGCAGCGGACTGCATGAAAGAATGCACATCGTTCTCAATTACGTTCTCAATAATTAACAATGAGCAGATACCTACCCTTGCACGCCGCCATCGTGGCGGCTTTGGCCGGCACGGGCGTGCAGGCGCAGACGATTTCAGCGCCCGCCACGAACACCCTGGAGGCCATCACCGTGTCGGGGGCAAGGCCGTCGACGAACGATACGCCCGAGGCATACGCGGGTGGCCAAGTGGCGCGCGGAGGGCAGGCCGGGATATTGGGCAATATGGACGTGATGGACATGCCGTTCACACAGACCAGCTACACATCCAAATTGATCCAGGATCAGCAAGCCCGCACGCTGGGGGACGTTTTGAAGAACGACGCTTCCGTACAGGTGGGGAACGGGTATGGTAATCAGGCTGAAACCTTCGTCATAAGAGGGTTTGCCTTGAATAACGACGATCTGTCCTTCAATGGACTTTATGGCATTCTTCCGCGCCAGGTGCTGCCGGTGGAAATGATCGAGCGCGTCGAAGTGTTCAAGGGGGCCAGCGCATTCCTTAACGGCGCGTCACCGGGCGGATCCGGCCTGGGCGGACTGATCAATATCCAGCCC
>JAEWEH010000197.1 GCA_023389535.1 Pseudomonadota bacterium | reverse complement strand
TCCAACACCTGCGCGGCCCCAATTTGCCGCAGGTATTCGGCGTCTTCGGGCCTGCCCGTTACCGCCGCCACTGAATAGCCGAGCTTCGCCAGGATGGACACGGCGACACTGCCAACGCCGCCCATGGCGCCGGTGACCACGATGTCGCCGTCGGCCGGCTTAAGGCCATGGCGCTCCAGGGCCAGGACACATAGCATCGCGGTATAGCCCGCGGTGCCGATCGCCATCGCCTGCTGTGGCGAAAATTCCTTCGGCAGGGGTATCAGCCAGTCCCCGTTCAGGCGGGCTTTCTGTGCCAGGCCGCCCCAATGCGCCTCGCCCACGCCCCAACCATTAAGCACCACGCGGTCACCCACCGCATGATCGGGATGAGAACTTGCTTCAACGGTTCCCACCAGGTCGATGCCGGGAACCATCGGAAACTTCCGTACCACTGGCCCCTTGCCCGTGATCGCCAGCGCGTCCTTGTAATTGATCGTCGAATGGCTGACTCGAACGGTCACGTTCCCTTCGGGCAATTGTGCTTCGTCGATCTCCTGGACAGCAGCGTGGTAGCCCGCTTCGTCTTTGTTGATCAGGATTCCGTTGAACATGCGGTGCTCCTTCAGTCTAAATGGTCGCTTGATGAATGAATCAAAAAATGAATGAAAATGAATAAATCAAGGCATCACCTGGGTGCCAAACCAGCAAAGAAATAGCGGGCGAACACATCGAGGGGGGCCGCGCTGCGTTCCAGCTTTGCCCGCAAGACGGCCCCTTCCCAGCCTATCCAGAAAAAGGCCGCCACCTGGTCCGGCACAAGTTCATCGTTCAGTTCGCCCGCCTTTTGCGCTTCGGCCAGGCAAGCCGCCAGGCGATGCTGCCAGTCCTCGAACGTATTCTTGAGGCGGTCACGAAAGCTTTCAGGCAGCGCCGCCATCTCCTGCCCCAGGTTTCCGATAAGGCAGCCGCGCCGGAACCCAAAGCGCGCCATGCCCATCTTGGCATCATCGATGAAGGCTTGGACGCGGCCACACGGAGAGAGCGCCGTATCAAGAAAATGGCTGTCCAGCTTTCGTGCAAAGAATTCGGCATAACGCTGGATCAGCTCCAGACCAAAATCTTCCTTGCTGCCGAAATAGTGATAGAACGAACCTTTGGGAACGCCGACCCGAGCCAGGATTTCTTCGATGCCAGTCACCGAAAACCCTTTTTCAGTCAGTATCTCGAGCCCGGCGCGCAGCAGCAATTCACGCGTGCCGATCGATTCGGCACGCGGCTTTGGCGGTCTGCCGCGACTGCGGGGCATTTGTAATGGCGTGTTCATAGGCGCTTATATTAGACCGATTGTCTCAAAAATCAAGCCTGGCGCTTTGGGCGCATGCGCGCACGCGAGCGCAGATATTCAAAAGAATCGACAAATATGATGCTGAGACATTTAAATATTTGGTTTCGTTAAACAACGCCGATGGTTATGATGTTCGGCAGCGTGTAACCCTGCAACCCAACCGAAAAGAGCGAGCAGGCAAAGGTGACAAACCAAGGAGGCAACATGTCACAGTCATGGGCATCAATCAGCGTTGATGATATCGCTGCCCAAATTCAAGACGGATGCCGGCTGGCGATGCCGGTGGACTATGCCGGCGTTCCCATGGCGGTGATTCCGCCTCTTTTGCGCAAGGCGCCCGGAAACCTGCACTTGGTCGGGATTCCGACAGCGGGGCTGGCCTTTGACATTCTGATCGGCGCAGGGCTGGTGCGAAGCCTGGAGACCAGTGCCGTCAGCCTGGGTGAAGCGGGTGGTGCGCCATGCTTCATGCGCGCGATCGCGCAGGGTTCGATCGACATGAAAGACAGCACTTGTCCGGCGATTCACGCCGGGCTGATGGCCGCGCAAAAGGGCGCGCCCTTTACGACGCTACGCGGATTGATAGGCACTGATGTGCTGCTTCGAAGGTCCGACTGGCGCGTCATGCAGAACATGTTCTCCGCGGAACCGGATCCAGTCGTCGCCATTCCCGCGCTGCATCCGGACATATCGGTTTTCCATGCCCCCATGGCGGATCGCGAAGGCAATGTCTGGATCGGGCGCCGCCGCGAGCTGGCGGCCATGGCCTATGCCAGCCGCAAGACTTTCGTGACCGTGGAACGGATTGTGGACAAGCGCCTGCTGGACGACGAGCTGACAGCAGCCGGTGTGTTGCCGGGGCTGTACGTCGACGGCATCGCCCTGGCCGAGAAAGGTGCAAGGCCTTATGGCCTGTGGGGAGAATACGCGCCCGATACGGCCGAGCTGCAGCGCTATGCGCAGATGGCACGGACCGAACAAGGTTTTCAGCAGTGGATCGCGGAGGTGTGCGCATGAACACGATAACTTTGCGCGAACGCCTGATTGTCACGATTGCATCGCTGCTCGATGGCGCGCGCCATGTGGCGGTAGGCGCTTCATCGCCCATCCCGGCTGCGGCGGCCATGCTGCTTCGGGCTCAAAAAGAGGCCAGCGGCGAAGCCGCGGTGCGCCTGTCCATTCTAGGATCGGTAAAGCATAACCTGTTCACCAACGGCTCTGCAGAACTCTTCGATTGCGCAGGCCAAGGCCGCATCGACGCATTCTTCCTGGGGGGTGGCCAGATCGACGGGCAAGGCAACATCAATTTGGTGGGCGTTGGCGACTACCCCAATACCCGTGTGCGCTGGCCCGGCTCGTTCGGCTCGGCCTACCTCTATTTCACGGTGCCCAAGGTCATACTGTTCCGCGAAGAACATTCGCCACGCGTATTCGTGGACAAAGTCGATTTCATCAGTGCGCCGGGCACCAGCGACCCCACGGTGTACCGCAAGGGCGGCCCGTATGCGCTGCTCACCGGCATGGCCCTATTCATGTTCGACGCCCAACGCGCGCGGTTCCGCCTGGTGCACACCCATCCGGGCCATACCCTGGATGACGTCAAGGCGGCCACAGGCTTCGACTTCGACGTCGATCCACAACTTGCCGTAACGCCTGCCCCCGATTCAGCAACTCTGGATCTGCTCAGGGGCCGCGTGCTTGCCGAG
>JAEWEH010000154.1 GCA_023389535.1 Pseudomonadota bacterium | reverse complement strand
GCCAACAGCAATTGCTGATCTGGGGCGACGTCATCCATAGCCACGCCGTGCAATTTACCCGTCCCGACGTGGCCATTGAATTCGACACGGACGCGCAACAGGCGATCGCGTCGCGTGAACAAATCCTGGAACGCGCCAGCCGCGAAGGCTTATGGATAGCGGGGGCGCATCTGCCCTTTCCCGGTTTGGGCCATGTACGCCAGGATGGCCGGGGCTACCGATGGATACCGGTCGAATACGCGCCGCTGCCCGTGCGCTGACCAGCCGTCGAATCAAGCACTACGCGGCGGCGTCGGGCAGCGGAATGAATTCCGCGCTGTCCTGTGCAGGCAATGCTATCCGGCCTGCCTGCCAGTCCGCCTTGGCTTGCTCGATGCGTTCCTTGCGGGACGACACGAAGTTCCACCAGATATGGCGCGGACCCAGCGGTTCGCCGCCCAATAGCATCACGCGCGAACTGCTCTGCGCGGTCACAACCGGCGTCTGGCCCGAGGCGAATACCGGCATCTGACCTGCCTGGTAATTCCGGCCATCGATATCGACGCTGCCTCGCACCACATAAACCGCGCGTTCGGAATAGTCGCCGGGCAGCGCCAGCCGGGCGCCTGGCTGCAGCTCGACATCCAGATAGAAAAGCGGTGAATGCACTTTGGCCGGGCTCGTCAGTCCGTATGCGCTTCCGGCGATAAGACGCCCCGCTACCCCAGTGTCGGTAAACTGCGGCAGGCTGTCCACGGTATGATGGTCAAAAGACGGTAAGTCCTCTTCGTGTTCTTCGGGCACGGCGACCCACGCCTGGATGCCATCGAAGCTGCCACCCTCGCTACGCATATCGTCAAAGCGTTCTGAATGGCTGATCCCCGCGCCGGCGGTCATCCAATTCAGTGCGCCCGGGGTGATGACCTGTTCGACACCGAGACTGTCCCGATGCGTCAGGCGGCCCTCGAACAGATACGTGACGGTAGACAGCCCTATGTGGGGATGAGGCCGGACATCCGCGTGACGCGGTATGGGCGCTTGCAGCGTTTGCGGCCCCATGCGGTCGAAAAAAATGAACGGCCCCACCATCCGGCGTTTGGCATAAGGAAGGACTCGATCCACTTCGAATGCGCCGATATTGCGGCGACGCGGTTCTATGAGTATGTCTAGCACCAATGGCTCCTTGAAGCGAGGCTCGGGCATGTGTATTGCTGGCAGCCTTGCAGTTGCTGTCCGGCCGCCATGCGTACCCGGCAAAATACATCTTGAATCGATGTAAATAGGGCTTCTTTGATGCAGGTCAAGACCTATCGGAAGCCCATGCGGTCAAATAGCAGCATAGGGCAATGTGGCAGGTGCCGCAATGCCCCGGTTTTTATCACTTTTTGGAGAACATTATGCTTGCCAAAGTCGTTTTTGCCGCCCTGCTATCGGCCATGACCCTGCCCGCACTGGCGGCGGAGTGTGAGGTCACCATCGATAGCAACGACGCCATGCAGTTCAATACCAAAGAGATGGTCGTGGACAAAAGCTGCAAGGAATACACCGTCCACCTCAAGCACGTGGGCCAATTGCCGAAGAACGCGATGGGCCACAACTGGGTCCTGACCAAGGAAGCGGACAAGCAAGGCGTGGTCACTGACGGCATGGCGGCTGGCCTGGACAAGGACTACGTCAAACCCGACGACGCTCGTGTCATCGCGCATACCAAGATCATAGGCGGCGGGGAATCCGATTCGGTCACTTTCGATACGTCCAAGCTCGCGGCGAACGAAAACTACGTTTTCTTCTGCTCGTTCCCGGGCCACTCGGCGATCATGACGGGCACGTTGAAACTGTCAAGCTAAGCTTCCGGCTCCGGGTTGTATCAGCACGCGCCGGCTTGCCGGCGCGCACTTTTTCTATTGCGGCATGTCTTCCTTCAGCACGATTTCTATGCTCTGGTAATAGGCTGCAAGATTGTCGATGTCCTGCTCCGACAGCCCATCGGCCATCATATTCATCATCTCGTTTTTCCTTGCGCCTGATTTGAAATCCCGCAAGGCTTTCGCCAGGTAGATTTCGTTCTGGCCGGCAAGATTGGGCGCATCGGGCAGCGTTGCGATGCCGCGCGGCCCATGGCAGACGGCGCATTGGCCTGCCTTGGCCTTCCCCGCGGCAAGGTCGGCCGCCCACGAACCGCCGCAGACCAGCGCCAATGCCCACGCCACTGCGGCGGCCCCCCTGCCCGCCCTCGATACCGCAGGGCTAGTTGCCGTCATAGGATATCCGATAGATGGCGCCTGCATAGTCATCCGACACCAGCAAGGACCCATCCGGCAATAGGGCGACGTCTACCGGACGGCCGAGATATTCGTTATTCGGGCTGAGCCAGCCATCGGCAAAGACTTCCGTCTTGTCCGCTGTGCCGTCTTCTTTCAGCGATGTAAACATGACGCGAGCGCCTATCGGCTTGGTCCGGTTCCACGAGCCATGTTGCGCCGAGAACACGCCGCCGCGATATTTCTCGGGAAACATCTGCCCGCTGTAGAAGGTCAGCCCCAGGTCGGCGGCATGGGCGTCCATCTCCACTTGCGGGAACACGACATCGGCCGGCACGGTGTCGTCTTTGTATTCCACTGTTCTGACATCACCGCCACCGTAATAAGGAAAGCCGAAATTCTGCCCCGCCTCGGTCGCGCGGTTGAGCTCTCCCGGGGGGATGTCGTCTCCCATGCCATCGACCTGGTTATCGGTGAACCATAGGGTCTGATCTTTGGGATTGAACGCCACCCCCACGGAATTTCGCACGCCATGCGCATACACTTCCCGGTTCTTCCCGTCCGTATCCATGCGGATGATGCCCATCATCCCCACCTTGTTGTAAAGATCCAGCTTGTCCTTGGGTGGTACGTTGAAAGGATTGCCCATAGTGATGTAGAGCTTCTTGTCGGGGCCGATGCGGCAGGTGCGCGCGCCATGATTGAAGCTTTCTTCCGTGGTCGGGATCAATTCGCCTTGCGGTACGACAATGCCCGCGGCAACGTCCGGGCCTTCATAGAAGAATTCGGCTGCGGGAAAAACCAGCACGCGATTGTGCTCGACGCTGTATAAAAAGCCGTCGGGGGAAAAACACAGACCGTTCGGTACCTTCAAGGAAACGGACGGCGCAAAACGCTTGACGTCGTCTGCGACACGGCTTTTGGTGCGATCCGTGACGGACCATATGGCCGTCTTGCGCGTTCCCACGAACACCACGCCGGTCGATGGACCGACCGCCATATGGCGTGCGTCGGGCACCATCGCGTACAAGGCAATCTTGAATCCGGAAGGCAGTTTGACACTTTCGAGATTGCGCTTGATGGCGTCGGCGCGCGGTCCGGTCTGAGGAATGCTTTCCACTTCCAGCGATGCGCCGGTCGTGCTCATGTTCATCAATTTCTGCACGTTATCCTGGGCCCAGCAGGCGCCGGCGCCCGTCCCTACGGCCAGACCGGCCGCTACCGCCAAGATATGCTTTTTGATCATCATGGTTGTCTCCGTCCATAGAAATCCTGCCGCACTTGGCCCGCCCGTTTGCGAACACGCAGCAAGCTTATGGATGCTAACCCCGCCGCGCGTTTTTTAATTCGGAGATTCGTCGGGTCTGGAGGCCGCAAAAGTATGCATTTGCAACAGCGCTCTGGCACCCCGCCGCCGCTGTCCGGCACGCGGCTTGATCGGGCGGACCGAAGCGCCGGGCGCGCGGCTACTTTTGCTTTCCCTTGCTTGCACTATGCAAGCAATAAGCGCTCTGTTAAGGTATTAGCCCGCCGTCATGCCGACCGCATTCATGATCAGGCGCAGCAAGTACGCCACCACGGCGAGCAGTGACACACTTGCCGCCCAGATGGCCACCAGCCATGCCAGACGCTTCAACCATGGCCGGCGAGTATCGGTAGCCATCAATGGTAGCCCTCGCCGACCACCACCTTGCCGCGGAACACATAATAGGCCCATGCCGTGTACATCAGGATCATCGGTATGATCAGCAAGGCTCCCACTAGCGCGAAGCCTTGGCTTTGCGCCGGGCCGGCGGCGTCCCAGATTGAAATGCCAGGTGGAATGATGTAGGGCCACACGCTGATTCCCAGGCCGCTATAACCGAGGAATATCAAGCATAAGGTGAGCACGAAGGGCCCCGCATGGGGCTGGCGCGGCAATAGATGCAGCAAATAATACGCAACAAGCAGGACCAGCGCCGGCACAGGCACGAACCAGAAGAAATTCGGCAGGCTGAACCAGCGCTCGGCAATGGCGCCGTGCGTCAGCGGGGTCCACACGCTGATGATTGCAATGACCCCCAGCAGCGTCCAGACCAGTGGCCGAGCCAGTTCCAGCATCCGGTCGTGCAACAGGCCTTCTGTCTTGAAGATCAGCCAGGTGCATCCCAACAACGCATAAGCCACCAGCAGCCCCAGGCCGGTAAAGAGGGAAAAAGGCGTGATCCAGTCCAGAGGGCCGCCCGCATAGGCTCGGTCGACAACCTGGACGCCGTGCATATAGGCGCCCAGCGTGACACCCTGGAAAAAGGTGGCGCTGAAAGATCCGAATATAAATGCTTTATCCCACCAGTGGCGGTGCGATTCGGAAGCCTTGAAACGGAATTCAAAGGCGACGCCGCGAAAGATCAGGCCGAGCAGCATGAAGATGAGCGGCAGCATGAATGCACTGAGGATCACCGAATAGGCCAGCGGGAAGGCAGCCAACAGGCCTGCACCGCCCAATACCAGCCAGGTTTCATTGCCATCCCAGACCGGCGCCACCGTGTTCATCATGGCATCGCGGTCTTCTTTGGCGGGCACAAAAGGAAACAGGATCCCTATGCCCAGATCGAAGCCGTCCATGATGACGTACATCAGGATGCCGAAAAGAATGATGATTGCCCAGATCAGGGCCAGATCTATCCCCATGCCGCTCACCCTTTGTTCAGAACTGGAGACGCCGGCGGCGTCTCGCCTTCGGTCGCCGCCGACATCGGGCGGCTGGGCGTATGCGCTTCGCCCGGGCCGCCTTCGACAGGCGCGGTCGGCGCGAACGGCGCCGGCCCTTTGCGTATCAGGCGCAAAATGTAGACGGTGCCCGCGCCAAACACGATGAAATAGATCACAACGAACAATACCAGCGTCAGGCCGACCTCGAACGCGCCATGTGGCGACACCGCATCGGCGGTGCGCATGACCCCATACACCACCCAAGGTTGACGACCGATCTCAGTGGTGAACCAGCCGGCCAGCATCGCGACCAGGCCCGCCGGGCCCATGTACAACGCGAAACGCAGCAAGGGCCGCGAACTGTAAAGCCGCCCGCGCTTGCGTTCCCAGCCCGCCCATGCCGCCAGGGCGATCATCAGCAGGCCCAGGCCCACCATGACGCGGAAAGACCAGAACACCACGGTGGCGTTTGGGCGATCCGCCTTGGGGAAATCTTTCAGCGCCGGGATTTCTCCGTCCCAGCTATGGGTCAGGATAAGGCTGCCCAGCCTGGGCACTTCGAGCGCGAAATGAGTCGTTTCGGCCTCCATGTCGGGCCAGCCTATGAGGGTAAGCGGGGAGCCCTGCCCCGGTTCGTTTTCCCAGTGAGCTTCTATTGCGGCGATCTTGGCTGGCTGATGCTTCAATGTATTGAGTCCATGGAAGTCGCCAACGACAGCTTGCAACGGAGCGACGAACAGCAGCATCCACATCGCCATGGACAGCATTGTCCGGACTGCCGGTATGTCATTGCGGCGCAACAGGTGCCAGCCTGCTGAAGCGGCGACCATCAAAGCGGTGGCCAGAAAGGCCGCCATGCCCATGTGTACCAGCCGATACGGGAAAGAAGGATTGAATATGACCGCCATCCAACCGGTGGGGACGACTTGACCGTTGACGATCTCATAGCCGGCGGGCGTCTGCATCCAGCTATTGGACGCCAATATCCAGGTGGCCGAAAGCAAGGTGCCCAGTGCGACCATGATGGTGGAAAAGAAGTGCAGGCCGGGCCCTACGCGCGACCACCCAAATAGCATGACCCCCAGGAAGCCGGCCTCGAGAAAGAAGGCGGTCAGGACTTCATAGGCCAGCAAGGGACCGGTGACGCTGCCGGCAAAGTCAGAAAAATAGCTCCAATTGGTGCCGAACTGGTAAGCCATGACCAGGCCGGACACCACGCCCATGCCGAAGTTGACGGCGAAGATCTTGCTCCAGAAATGGTAGAGGTCGCGGTAGACAGTGTCGCCGGTCTTCAGCCAGCAGCCCTCCAGCACGGCAAGGTAGCTGGCCAGCCCGATCGTGATCGCGGGAAAGATGATATGGAACGAGATAGTGAAGCCGAATTGAATCCGGGCCAGCATCAATGCGTCAAGATCCATGCCTTAGCGCTCCTGATTGCGCGTTCGGCCAAAGCGAGACAGGCATCGGCTCCGTGGCGCCATATCACTTTAACTGATGCGGACAAGCAAGGTAAATAGCTGTCTGCGCCGGCCCGTGAAGCCGTCTCGTGCTACGGCAGCACTACAGTCCGGTTTCGTG
>JAEWEH010000305.1 GCA_023389535.1 Pseudomonadota bacterium | reverse complement strand
GGGCGCACGCGCGCATGGCGAAACGGGACACTGGCTGGTGTATGGCCCGCATGGACTACGGGCGCTGAATCCTGACGAACCTGTGCTGAACATCAGTTTTTACGAGGCGGCAGCCTATGCGCAATGGGCAGGCGCCCGCCTGCCGACGGAATTCGAGTGGGAAGCAGCAGCCGCCACCGGGCGGTTGGCGCAAGCCCATGGCCACGCCTGGCAATGGACGCGTTCGGCTTACGAGCCCTATCCCGGATTTCGCCCGCTGCCCGGCGCCGCCGGGGAATACAACGGCAAATTCATGGTGAATCAGCTGGTCTTGCGAGGCAGCAGCCTGGCCACCCCTCCAGGACACCAGCGCCTGACTTACCGCAACTTCTTTCCTGCGAGCGCACGCTGGCAGTTTTCCGGCCTGCGCCTGGCCAAGGATATCGCATGATGGATACTGAAACGATCTCGAGAGCAACTGCCGACAACCAACCCCAGGTTAGCGACACTACGGGATTTTTCACCGACATGTCGCTTGCGCTGAGCCACAGGCCGCGTGGCATATCGCCCAAGTATCTTTATGACGATCGCGGCTCGGCCTTGTTCGACCTGATATGCGAACAACCGGAATACTATCCCACGCGCACTGAAGTCGGACTGCTCACCGCCCATGCCGAAGAAATCGCCGCATATATCGGCCCGCACGCAGAGATCGTGGAGTTTGGAGCAGGTTCATTGCAGAAAGTCCGGCTGCTGCTCGATGCGCTGGATCACCCCGCCTCTTATGTGCCCATCGATATCTCCGGCGACTATCTCGCCAGCTCGGCGTTGGCATTGCAGCAGGCTTATCCGGCCTTGGACATACACACCATTGTCGGTGATTACACGGCTACGCTGAACATGCCGGCTGCCCGGCCAGGCACGCGCCGCGTAGGCTTCTTCCCGGGCTCTACGCTGGGGAATCTTTCACCCGACCAGGCCCTGGCCTTCCTGCGGCAAGCGGGCGGGCTGCTGCGCGGCGGGGGGCTGCTGCTTGGGGTGGACCTGATCAAGGATCCTGCCATTTTGCATGCGGCGTACAACGACGCTGCAGGGGTTACCGCGGCCTTCAACCTGAACTTGTTGGTGCGCGCCAATCGCGAACTCGGCACAAACTTCGATCTATCGGGTTTCTCGCATGCCGCTTTCTACAATGCGCCGCAGCAACGCGTGGAGATGCATTTATTGAGTCGGCGCACCCAGCAAGTCCATTTCGCGGGTCGCAGCCACGGGTTCGCGGAAGGCGAAACGCTGCATACGGAAAATTCCTACAAGTTCACGCTCTCGGGCCTGCGGGCCCTGGCTGTCAAGGCTGGACTGCAACCGGGTCCGGCGTGGCTCGCGCCCGGTGGCATGTTCTGCCTGCACTGGCTGGGCGCCCCAAGGCGGGTCTAAGCGGATCGCGCGCGACGGCCCTGAAGCGTCGCCGGGATGCGTGTCAGGCTGCGGCCACGGCGCGGACGAACGCAGCGATTTTATCGACGGATTTCACGCCCGGAGCCGTTTCAACGCCGCTGCTGACGTCCACAGCATAGGGATGCAATGCGCGGATGGCATCGGCCACGGTATCGGGCTTCATCCCACCCGCCAGCACAACGGGGCGGCGGTCGGGCGCAGCCAACACATCGGTGAGCAATTCGGCATCGAGGGCCAGGCCGCTGCCGCCATAACCCGCGCTATAGCTGTCGAAGAGCCAGGCGCTTGCCGCCATATGCTGCCGGCAGGCCTGCAAGACTTGCTGCGGTGCATGCAAGTCCGGCGCCCCTACGCGAAAGGCACGCATATAACGATGGCCGAACCCTGCGCAATATTCGGGCGACTCGTCGCCATGAAACTGCAGTAGATCCGGTCGGACCTGTTCGATGACTGCTTCGACTTCGTGCGCAGGGGCATTCACAAAAAGCGCAACGGTGTCCACAAAGGCGGGTACGGCGTCCCGCAAGATGCGGGCCTGAGCCAATGATACCGACCGTTTGCTGGGAGCATAAAACACCAGGCCCACGGCGTCCGCCCCCGCATTGACGGCGGCCGCAATATCTTCAGGACGAGTCAGGCCGCAAATCTTGATGCGGGTGCGGATGCAAGGGCTGGCAATGGAAAGGTCGCTCATGCCCTTATTATCCCTTATTTGAACGCCGCCGCTGCGTCGTCGGCATCGGCGCCCGAGCCGCTGTCCGGCGCACCATAGCCATAGGAATCCGCGCCATAATCCGCGCCTCCGCCGAAGTTGACGGTAGCCGGGTCGACTGTGGGTGCATTGTCTTTGTAGTGCGTCACCATGCCAGGAAATATCATGACGATCGCCACCATCACCAACTGTATGAAGATGAAGGGAACCGAACCCCAATAGATCTGTCCGGTCGTTACCTTGGCAATCAATTTGCCGGAAACGCGGTCGTGATAGTCTTCTTTGGGGGCCACCGAACGCAGATAGAACAGGGCAAAGCCGAAAGGCGGATGCATGAAGGATGTCTGCATATTGACTGCCAGCAACACGCCGAACCAGATCAAATCAATGCCAAGCTTTTCGGCCACCGGTCCGATCAGCGGGATGATGATGAAGGCAAGCTCGAAGAAATCCAGGAAGAAAGCCAGGAAAAACGTCAGGAAACTGACGACGATCAGAAAGCCCCATTCGCCCCCGGGCAAGCTGCCAAGCAGGTGCTCGACCCAGAGATCGCCGTTGATGCCGCGAAAACTCAGGCTGAACACCGTCGAACCGACAAGGATGAACACCACGAAGCAGGACAGCTTGGTGGTCGTGTCCATGGCTTGTTTAAGCAAGGTCCAGGAAAAACGGCCTCGCATCACTGCCATGACCAGCGCGCCCACCGCGCCCATGGCTCCGCCTTCGGTGGGGGTCGCCACACCGATGAAGATGGTGCCCAGAACCAGGAAGATCAAAAACAGGGGCGGTATCATCACAAAGGTGACGCGCTCGGCGATTTCCGACAGCAAGCCAAGCTTGAATATCTTGTTCACCAGGGCGATCGCCAGCGCGGTCAGTCCCCAGGCCATCAGGCTGATGACCACGCGCTCGTCCACCGGGACTTGGGTGTGTTCGCTAAAGTAATGCTGGGTGGCGAAGTAGGACACCGTCGACGCGATCAAGGTCAGCACCACCAGGGAGCGCAAACCGCGGCTGCCGTCAGGCCGGTCATAGACCCGCGCTTCCGGCGGCAAGGCAGGCGCGCTGGACGGCCTGATGAACGACATGGCGACGACATAAGCAATGTAGCAGCCGGTCAGTGTGAGGCCCGGCACCATGGCGCCACGGTACATATCGCCAATGGAACGGCCCAGCTGGTCCGCCAGAATAATCAACACCAACGACGGGGGAATAATCTGGGACAGCGTACCGGATGCCGCGATGACCCCGGCCGCAAGCCGCCTGTCGTAGCCGTAGCGCAACATGATGGGCAACGAAATGAGTCCCATCGAAATGACGGAAGCCGATACGACGCCCGTGGTCGCCGCCAGCATGGCGCCTACCAGCACCACGGCAATGGCCAGGCCGCCGCGCACCGGCCCGAACAATTGGCCCACCGTTTCCAAGAGGTCCTCGGCCATGCCCGAACGCTCAAGTATCAGCCCCATCAAGGTGAAAAACGGCACAGCGAGCAGCGTGTCGTTGGCCACAATGCCGAATACGCGCTGCGGCAAGGCCTGGAACAAAGCAGGCTGCATCAGCCCCAGGTCAATGGCGACCAAACCGTACAGTATCCCGTTGGCCGCCAGGGAAAATGCAACGGGGAAACCCAAAAGCAAAAAGATGATCAAGTTGAAAAACATGATCGGGGCCAGGTTGTCGACGAAAAACTCCATGATCAATGGCCCTTGCCTATGTTGTTTTGTGGCGCATCCGCGCGCTTGTCTAATTCAGCCTGCCGTAGGATTTCGTCGGCCAGTTCTTCTTCCGCGGATTTGCCTTCGGCCTTGGCGGTAGGGTCGGGGCAGGCGCCGCGCAAGAACCCGATGCACTTAATGAGCTGGGACAGCCCGGCCAGGATCAACAGGAAAAAGCCGACGGGAATCAACAGCTTTGCCGGCCAACGTATCAGCCCGCCTGTATTGGAGGAAAGCTCGTGCAATACAAATGATTCGTAGAAAAATGGTATGGAAAGCCAGAAAATCAGTGCGCAGGCCGGAAAAAGAAAAAACAGGATGCCGAAGATTTCGATATAGACTTGCGTGCGCCTGGAAAATTTCTGGGCCAGTACGTCCACCCTGACATGTTCGTTGCGCAAATAGGTATAACCGGCGGCCAGCAAAAAGATGGCGCCAAATAAATACCATTGAAGTTCCAGCCAGGCGTTTGAACTGACATGGAACACTTTACGCACCACCGCGTTGGTGGCGCTAACCAGCACCACGATCAGTGTCAGCCAGATAACAATCCGGCCTACCCTGATATTGATGGCGTCGATGATCCGGGATAAAGACAAAAGGAATTTCATGAGATCCGCGCTACGCGAGAGTAAGATAGGCCTCCGCAAGCCGCAGTACGCTGCGAAGCCCGGTGCATTCTAATACTTTTTGCAACGTTCTGGCTGTTGGTGATAGTCCTCACCATCGCAGTGTGTGCTTGCGCATCTGCGGGTTTCACGACCGCTGCCTTTCATCGTGCGGGCGTGGCTGGTGACTTTCGGGGCGGCCCGAGAAGCGCAATGCAGGGGTGATGTGTCTGTCAAGCGGCGGGATTGCGCCCCAGCCAGGGCTGGAGCCAACCCAGGCCATCCACAGTGCCTTGGGCGGGCCGATACTCGCAGCCGACCCAACCGCCGTAGCCTAGTTCGTCCAACAAAGTGAACAGATAGGGGTAGTTGACTTCACCTGTATCAGGTTCGTGCCGTTCCGGCACACCGGCGATCTGGATATGTCCGATCTGCGGCAGATACTTTTTTAGCGTCGTGGCGATGTCGCCTTCCATGATCTGGGCATGGTAGAGATCCATCTGAACCTTGAGGTTTGAAACCCCCACTGCTTCCCGGATGGCATGGGCTTCAGACTGCCGCGACAGCAGGTATCCGGGCATATCGCGCTGGTTGATCGGTTCAATCAATATATCCATGTCCAGCGCCTTGCACTCATTGGCGGCATACCGCAAGTTGTCAATGAAGACGGCCCGGTGTTCTTCGAAGTCCGCTCCGGGCGGAAGCAAGCCGGCCATGACATGCAAACGGGGGGTTCCAAGTACTTGCGCATATTCAATGGCCGTCGCCACGCCCTGCCGGAATTCATCGCGACGGCCGGGCATGGCCGCAATGCCGCGCTCTCCGCTTGTCCAGTCCCCTGGCGGCATATTGAACAGCACATTCTCGAGGTCGCTCGCCCTGAGCCGTTTGGCGATTTCGTCGGCTTCATAGTCATAGGGAAACAAGAATTCGACGCCACGGAAGCCGGCAGCGGCCGCTGCCTGGAAACGGTCCAGAAAAGGAAGTTCCTGGAACATCATACTTAGATTAGCGGCAAATTTCGGCATGGCTCACACTAGAAGGATGCGGGCTGACCCGTCGAGCTGGCGGTCGTGCCCAATACAGGAACGATGGTTTGGACCGTGTGTCCCGATAGTATCGCGGCTAGCCTTTGTTGTGCGCACGAAGGCCCCCATCCCAGCAGCGATAACAATCGCCGGATGGGCGGTCGGCGCCCTACTGCCCCGAAATACCCAAGTGGGAAAATAGGGATTGCGACGCAGGAGTAATAGGCAAACCGTATTGGGCGGGGTAATTGACCTGCGCCAAATATAGACCGTCGGGGGCAAAAGTGGGGGCCGCGCGCCGCCGGTCGCGTTCCAGCAATAGTGCGTCCATCCACGAGGGATCCTGCCTGCCCTGCCCTACGTACAGCAAGGCGCCCATGAGGTTGCGCACCATATGATGCAAAAATGCATTCGCCTTGAATGTAAAAAGGAAAAATTCGCCGGACTGCTTGATGTCCAGGGTGGTCAAGGTACGCACGGGGCTGGCCGCCTGGCATTCGGACGAGCGGAAGCTGCTGAAGTCATGCTCGCCCAGCAGGCGCCGGGCCGCCTCGCGCATGGGCTCCAGAGACAAGCCGTGATAAACCCAGCCCACGCGCCCTTCCAGAATAGGCGAACGCTGCCTGGCGTTACGGACCAGATAGATATAGCTGCGCGCGGTCGCACAATAGCGAGCATGAAAGCTGTCGTCCACCGTCTTGGCCCACTGCACGGCGATGCTGCGCGGCAAAATGGCGTTCATGCCCCGCATCCAGGATTCAGGGCGCCGTTCGGCGGTGGTATCCAGATGCACGACCTGGCCCAATGCGTGTACGCCGGTGTCTGTACGGCCGGCACATATCGTCGACACAGGTTGCGCCAGGAATTGCG
>JAEWEH010000023.1 GCA_023389535.1 Pseudomonadota bacterium | reverse complement strand
CTATAAAAGGGGGGGCGGGTACTTTCGGCTGTTTTGGCCATCTGGCCGAGACCACCCATCTGCTGGAGAACCTGCTGGATTTCATCCGCAAGGGTGACATGCCGCTGCGCAAAGACATGATAGACCTATTCCTGGAAACCAAAGATGTGCTGACAGAACAAGTAGCGGCCTACCGAAACTCTGAAGAACCCGATGTAGCTGCATACGAGCGCATTTGTGCTCAGTTGCGCGAACTGGCGCTTGAACAACAAGCCCCCGGGCAGGCGCCGGTGGCTATGCCTGTGCCTCTGGCGCCTGCTGCTGCATCCGTGCAGCAAGCAGCGGCTGCGGTCCAGGACGCGGTTCCGGCTCAAGATGCCACTCCAGTCCCGGACCCGGTTCCGGCGGCCGGCGGAGAGCTGCCGCTGCGCCTGCGTGTAGTCAAGCTCAATGGCAAGGATGCGGACGCCTTGGCGGCTGAAATGGCATTGCTGGGCGACATCCTGCATCAGGAAAGGACCGCCGATACCCTGACAGTATGGATGCACACGACTGCAAGCTCGGATGACCTGGAGGCCGTATGCTGCTTCATCGTCGACGCCAGCCAGATCGATGTCGCGCACGAAGCCGTTCCGTCGCAGCATCGGCCCGCTGGTGGTGTCCAGCAGGCGGCGCCCGCTGCGGCACACGGTTCCGCCGGCCAGGCCGAATCGTCGCTGCCGGCCCCGGCAAAGCCGGAGCAGCAGTCCCAACCTTCTTCTGCACCGGCGTCGGGCGGGCCTGCGGGCGAAGCCGCTGCTGCCGACCACGCGGCCGGCGCCGCCCGGGCCAAAGGCAAGGCTGTTCCATCGGGAGCGGGCGCCGGTTCGGCCAGCAGCACGATACGCGTGGGCGTCGAAAAAGTCGACCAGATCATCAATCTGGTCGGCGAATTGGTCATTACGCAAGCCATGCTGGTTCAGACGGCCTCCACCCTGGACCCGGTATTGCACGATCGGCTGCTTAATGGCATCGAGCAACTGGACCGCAACGCGCGCGACCTGCAGGAGGCCGTAATGTCCATACGCATGATGCCTATGGACTATGTGTTCAGCCGCTTCCCCCGCGTGGTGCGCGAAAGCGCAGCGAAAATGGGCAAGCAGATCAAGCTGACGACCTACGGGCAGGCGACTGAACTGGATAAAAGCCTGATCGAGCGGATCATCGATCCTTTGACCCATCTGGTGCGCAACAGCATCGACCACGGCATCGAAGCGCCGGAAGCCCGGCTGGCCGCAGGCAAGAGCCCCGAAGGCAATATGGTGCTGTCCGCGCAACACCATGGCGGTCAGATCGTTATCGAAGTCTCGGACGACGGCGCTGGCCTGAACCGGGATCGCATATACAAGAAGGCCCTGTCGCAAGGCATGGCGGTCACCGAAAACACCCCCGACGAAGAACTGTGGCAGCTCATCTTCGCACCGGGCTTTTCCACCGCCGAGAAAGTCACGGACATATCCGGACGCGGCGTGGGCATGGACGTCGTGCGCCGAAACATCCAGGGCATGGGCGGCCATATACAGCTGTCCTCGCGCGCCGGCCAGGGCACCACCACACGCATCATCCTGCCGCTGACCCTCGCCATCCTGGACGGCATGTCGGTGCGGGTCGGTGAAGAAACCTTCATACTTCCGCTCAGCCATGTCACCGAATCCATGCAGCCGTCGGAAGACCAGGTACGCCGGATTTCCGAAACCGAATATGTGCTGCACGTGCGCGGTGAATACCTGCCCATCGTCGCCCTGCATAACGTGTTTGCGGTCGATGGCGCGGTCACCGATGTGACTCGCGCCATCGCGGTGATCCTGCAGGCTGAAGATGTGCGCTTCGCCCTGCTGGTGGATCACCTGATCGGGCAGCACCAGGTTGTGGTGAAAAACCTTGAATCCAATTATCGGAAGATTCCCGGCGTTTCCGCTGCCACCATCCTGGGCGATGGCAGTGTGGCGCTGATTGTGGATGTGTTCGCGCTCATGCGCGTCACCCGCGATAAAGCGATGATTTAACGCCTTTTCTAAGTTTCGGAGCAAGCCATGCTAAACAAGTTCGCATCTCACGCCGAGCAGGCCGACACCACTGGTCAGGAGTTCCTGGTCTTTACCTTGGCGGCGCAGGAATACGGCATCGACATCCTGAAGGTCCAGGAAATCCGCGGCTACGACAGCCAGAGCGTGACGCGCATCGCCAATGTGCCGTCCTTCGTCAAGGGCGTCACCAATTTGCGCGGCATCATCGTGCCGATCGTCGACATGCGCATCAAGTTCAATCTGGAAAATGTCGAATACAACCATCAGACCGTGGTGGTCATCCTGAACTTGCAATCGCGCGTGGTTGGCGTGGTGGTCGATGGCGTGTCCGATGTCCTGATGCTGCAACAATCGCAGATCAGCGCGGCCCCCCAGTTCGGCACGGCGTTCTCGACGGAATACCTGACCGGCATAGGCACGCTCGGCGAACGCATGCTGATCCTGGTCGACATCGAAAAATTGATGACCAGCGACGAAATGGCATTGGTGGAAAGCGCCACGGCCTAAGCGCAGCAGCCGCAAGCGGGTAGTGCAAGCAATTCAATAATGTGGAACATCATCGTATTATGCGTGGACTGGCCTTCTTATCCAACATGAAGATACGCACCAGCCTGATTCTCGTGCTGGCGTTCTTTTTAATCATGCTCTTGGCTGGTGCGGCCCTGGGCGTGCTGTCCTTGCGTGCCAACAATCAATCGCTTGTCAGCATCGTCGGCAACCAGCACGCGGGCGCCAGCCTGTACCGGGCTATCGATGGCTACAAGAATGTGCAGGCGTTGCTCGGGCGCAGCCTGGCCAGCTATCTGGTCAATAACGACCAGCAAAGCTATGCGGTGGCCAGCGAATGGGCGGCCGGCGGCTCGACCGCTTCCGCACTCGGGGAAGAAGCGCACGAACTGGTGCGCCGGGCACGCGGCGAGTACGACCAGGCCCTGCAGCGCTTCAAGGAATACCGTGAACTCGTCAAGGCTTTTCCCGATCCTGAAGGGCATTACGCCAAGGTGGTCGACGCCTATGATGCGATGATGCAGGGCGGCGTGGAGCCCGTCTTCGCCATGCTCGAAGGGGGGCGCGTCACGCAATACCATCAGTTCGTCAGCGGCACCACACTAGCGATGGAAAGCCGGCTTTATGCCGCACTGGAAGGCTTGCGCGCTTATCAGCAACGCAGCATTGACGACACCTACGCGAACGAGGCCAGCCACTATCGTCTGGTCATCCAGCTGGTCTCCGTCGCCATATTGGCCTGCATCATGATTTCGCTGCTGTCTTACGCGTTTCTGGGCCGCATGGTGCTGCGTCCGCTGCGCCAGGCGGGCTTGTACTTCGATCGCATCGCCGGCGGCGACCTGACCCAGCGTGTCGAGGTACGTTCACGCAACGAGATCGGCGTGCTGTACGAGGCCTTGCGCCGGATGCAGGAAAGCCTAACACGCACGGTCAGTACGGTACGCCAGGGTGTGGAAGAAATCACGCTGGGTTCGCGCGAGATCTTCATGGGCAATACGGACTTGAGCAGCCGCACCGAGCAGCAGGCCGCGTCCCTGCAAGAGACGGCGGCCAGCATGGAGCAACTGGCCAGCACGGTGCGCCAGAACACCGATAACGCGACGCAGGCGGACAGCCTGGCCAAGGGCGCGTCCGAGGTGGCCCAGCGCGGCGGCCAGGCGGTGTCGGAAGTGGTGACGACGATGAATGAAATCTCCACCAGCTCGGGCAAGATGGCCGAGATCGTGGGGGTGATCGACGGCATTGCGTTCCAGACGAACATCCTGGCGCTGAACGCGGCGGTGGAGGCAGCGCGCGCCGGCGAGCAGGGCAAGGGCTTTGCGGTGGTGGCGGGCGAAGTGCGCTCGCTGGCGCAGCGCAGCGCGCAGGCGGCCAAGGAAATCAAGGTGCTGATCGAGGAATCGCAGCAGAAGGTGCAGGCGGGCGCGCGCCAGGCGGGCCAGGCGGGCGAGATCATGCGCGAGGTGGTCGGTTCGGTGCAGGGTGTGACGACGATCATGGGCGAGATCTCTTCGGCTTCGCACGAGCAGTCCGAGGGCAT
>JAEWEH010000426.1 GCA_023389535.1 Pseudomonadota bacterium | reverse complement strand
CGCGTGGCCAGCCAGATTGTCGCGGGCCTGCCCAAAGGCGCGCATCGCTATCTTCTGATCAATAACGCCGGCACCGTCGACCCCATCAAGCAGGCTTGTGATTTATCCAACGCCGCTTCCATTGCGGCGGCCTTCAGTCTGAACGTAACCAGTGTGATCCTGCTGACCGCCGCATTCCTGCAGGCCGTCAAACCTTTGCAGGCCGATTGCCGTATCCTGAACATCTCGTCCGGCGCGGGCCGTAGGCCGATGCCGGGCTGGGGCGTCTATTGCGCCAGCAAGGCGGCGCTGGACCGCTATACCGAGGTGCTGCACGCGGAGCATCATGGCGTGCGCATCGTCGCCCTGGCGCCAGGTGTGATCGACACCGGCATGCAGGAAAAAATCCGCGGCGCCGCAGCCGGCGACTTTCCCAATGTCGAGCGCTTCAACGAAATGCATGAAACCGGGCAACTGTCTTCCCCGGCAGACGTCGCTGCCCGCATCTTGCGCTACATTGGCCGCGACGATTTCGGCACCACCGTGCTGGACGACATCCGAAACTACGCCTAAACCTTTCTTACAAGCATAATGAATCAAGCAACGCCACCCCAAGCCGCCACCGACGAAAACCACCTGATCGCCGAACGCCGCGGCAAGCTGGCCAGACTGCGCGCCGATGGCGCGGCCTACCCCAACGATTTTCAGCCCGATAGCCTGGCAGCGAATCTGCATGCCGCTTACGATGAGCTCGATAAAGAAGCCTTGGCCGAGGTCGGCAAACAGGTCAAGGTGGCCGGCCGCATGATGCTCAAGCGCATCATGGGCAAAGCCAGTTTCGCCACCCTGCAGGATGGCACCGGCCGGATCCAGATCTTCCTGGACAAGAACACCGTGGGCGAGGACCTGTACGCCCAGTTCAAGACTTGGGACATCGGCGACATCCTGGCGGTGGAAGGCGTCATGTTCAAGACCAACAAGGGGGAATTGTCCGTACACGCGGCCACGGTCCGCCTGTTGACCAAATCGCTGCGCCCGCTACCCGATAAATTCCATGGGGTGGCGGACCAGGAATTGCGTTACCGTCAGCGCTATGTTGACCTCATCATGACGGAAGAAACGCGGCGCACTTTTGCAGCGCGCAGCAAGGCGATAGGCAGCATACGCCAATTCATGCTGAATGCCGGCTTTCTCGAAGTGGAAACCCCCATGCTGCATCCCATTCCGGGCGGCGCGGCGGCCAAACCTTTTGTGACCCATCACAATGCGCTGGACATGGAAATGTTCCTGCGCATCGCACCCGAACTTTACTTGAAGCGTCTGCTGGTGGGCGGGTTCGATCGGGTATTCGAAGTCAATCGGAATTTCCGCAACGAGGGCGTCAGCCCACGTCACAATCCGGAATTTACGATGATGGAGTTCTATGCGGCCTATACGGATTACCGCTGGCTGATGGACTTCACCGAATCCCTGATACGCGAAGCGGCGGTGGCGGCCACGGGCAGTGCTGTGCTGGATTATCAGGGAAAAGCACTGGACCTTAGCCAACCTTTCGACCGCCTGACCATCGTGCAGGCCATCCTGAAGTACGCGCCCGCTTACACCGAAGCGCAGCTCGGGGATGCCGACTTCCTGCGCACAGAGTTGCGGCGGCTGGGCGCCGATGTCGATGGACCGGTGCTCGGGCGAGCCGGGCTGGGTGCGCTGCAACTCGCCCTATTCGAGGAAACCGCCGAAGCCCAGCTATGGAATCCGACGTTCATCATCGACTACCCTGTCGAGGTCTCTCCACTGGCGCGTGCATCGGACATGCATCCTGGCATCACGGAACGCTTCGAACTCTTCATCACCGGGCGGGAAATCGCCAACGGCTTCTCGGAACTGAATGATCCTGAGGACCAGGCAGCACGCTTCCTGGCACAAGTGGAAGCCAAGGATGCAGGCGACGAAGAAGCCATGTACTACGATGCCGACTATATCCGCGCGCTGGAATACGGCATGCCGCCCGCCGGCGGTTGCGGCATAGGCATAGACCGCCTGGTGATGCTGCTGACCAACAGCGCAAGCATCCGCGACGTCATCCTCTTCCCGCATCTGCGCAAGGAAGACTGAGCCGCAGTCCAAAAAACAGAAGGCCTTCCATCTTTCCAAAGATGGAAGGCCTTTTTTGTGTGAGCGTCAGTACAAATTTCGCCCGCCTTGCCGCTTGCATGCCTACTCCGATTCCCCAGACGCAGAACAGTTAGCGGTGGCTGTTCTGCGTCCGCAGCTTATCCATCTCACGGCCTGCGGGCCGCCGCGATCTAGAAGCGCATGCGCAGATACAGCGTGCCGGCGCTATCGGTCGTGCCGTTGCCGAACTGGCCGCTGTAGCTTAAGCCCACGGCCGTGTTCGCCCCGGCCCGCAATTCGGCGCCCAACTCGGCCACCGCGGCGTTCTTGGCGATCGGCGCGCCGCTGGTATGGAACACCGCCCCGTTACCTTGGGCGAAAGCCAGGTCGCGGCCGGGCGAGACATCGCCCAGGGCATGGCGCCAGCCCAGGCCGGCCGAAAGCGACACTTGCGCACGGCCCGATTCCAGCACCGTCTTGCCGCGCAAGCCTAAAGTGAAGCTGCCCAGGTTGCTGCGGTCGCGCTCGCCGCGCAGCGCCGCCTGGCCGCCTGTCTCGGTAAAGCGCCCGGCCCGCAACTGCTGCCACTCCGCCCCGGTATAGGGTTCGAGCACGCTGGCCGCGCCCACCGGCAGCGCGTAGCCCAATTCGGTGAACAACTGCAGCGCATCGCTGTGGTAGTCCGCCTTCAGCGTCTGGCTGCCGCCCACGTTGACATTGCGGCGCGTGTCGATGTTGTGGCGCGTATAGGCGGCGCCAGCCAGGAAGTTCAGGCTGCCCTGACCCGTCGCCCAGCTGTTGGCGCCGTACAGCGCTCCGGTATAGCTGTCGGACTTCGACGAGGATGCATCGCCGTCGAGCTTGATGCGGTGCTCGGTGTAGCCGAAGGCGCCGCCCAGCCGCCAGCCGCCCTGCCCGACGGGCGCATCGCCGCCCAGGAACAGGCCGGTCGTGTCATTGCGCACCTGCGCCGCATTGCCGTCGCCATCCAGCGTGCTGCGCCCGCCAATCACCTGCGCCCAGAGCGGCAGCACTTGGCTGCGCGGCAGTGCGCTTGCGGGTGTCGCTCCGCCCGCCTGGGCCAGCGCTTTCCCCGGCGCCATGCCGGCGCCCAGGTTGGCGCGCATACGCGCGGACACGGTGCGTGTGACCAGGCTGCCGGCATGCAGCAAGGCCGACTCCGTACCTGCATGCACTTGGCCGCTCAAGGGTTCCATCATCGCCGCGATCTGCTGCGGCTCGGCATTCAAGACCTCGTCGTACAGATCGGCCATGCCGGCCGGCGGAGAGTACGAGCCGGTGTCCAAAGCCTGCGCCACGGCGCGCTGATTGCCCGTATCCGCGTAGCGCGCAAACGGCACCTCGTTGCGCCGGATCACCAGCGACAAGCCCTGGCTGCGGTCCAGCGTGGGCGACAGAAAAGCCATGCTGTAGGTCACGGTATCGAATTCGCCCGTGACGCCGCCTCCGGCGGTGATGAAGTGATACGGCACGTTCTGCCGATAAGGACCGCCCGCCAGACGCAGCGTGCCGGCCACCTTGGCGGTACCGCCCACCACCAGCTTGTCGGTCGCACCCTGCGGCCCTACTTCCAGTTCGTGCACCGAACCCGAATACGCTACATAGTCGCCCGCCACCGTCAAGGTGCCCACCGAATTGCCCGGCGCCAGCACGCCGTGATTGTCCACCTTGGCCACCGTGCCGGACCCGCCCAGGGTGCCCGCCGCTTGCACGGTGACCGCCGAAGCCAGCGTGCCGTTGACCACCAGCTTGCCGCCGGCAATCGTGGTCGGGCCCGCATAGGTGTTGGCGCCGGTCAGGCGCAGCACGCCCTCGCCGCGCTTGGTCAGCCCGCCGGCGCCGTTGATGTCGTTGGAGAAGGTCGAGTCATAGCCCAGGGTATCCACATCGAATACCCGCGTGAACTGCGCGGGGCCGCGCACCGCCTTGCCCACGTTGAGCAGGCCCCAGCCGAACACCTCATCCACCCCGGGGTCGCCGATGTCCGTGGCAGTGGTCAGCAGCGTCTGTTGGAGATGATAGGCGCCAAAATAAGGAAAGGCCTGCTTGACCAGCGCGGCTGCACCGGCCACGTGGGGCGACGCCATGGATGTACCCGCCTTCTTGGTATAAGATCCCCGGTTCTCCACGGAATTGATGCCCATGCCCTGTATATTCATGCCGCCTGGCGCCGTCAGGCACCATTCCTTCGCCACCCCGCAAAGATTCGCGTATGGCACCGTCGTCCCCGTTTCGCTGATGGCGGTCACCGCGATCCAATTGTCTTTGAGTTCCGGAAACCAGTAAGGCGAACCAGCCATGAAATCCGGGTGTGGCTGCGCTTCATTGCCGGTGGCGAACACCATCAGCGTGCCGGCCGCCGCAAGCTGGCGATAGGCCGACACGCTCAATGGAAAGGCGGCTTCGGCGGCGTCGGATGAAGCGTATTCGGTAACGTTGCAGGGCGGCGCAACGTCGGGGCAATCATTGAAGCCTAAGCTATTGTTAATGATAGGTAGCTTCTGGGTCGCCAAGTAAGCCCAGCCGGGCGCCAGTGACCTGTCCAAAAACTCGTCTCGAGGGCTCAGATAGGCCGCCTTGCGAGCATCCTTGAAGAAAGACGCGCTATGGATGTCGCCATCATCGTCGTCATCGTCATCGTCGCCCTCGTCTTCATGGACGATGAACAAGGAACTGTCGAACGCGACGCCATGCATGCCGACGCCATCGCGCAGCGCACCAATGATGCCGGCCACGTGCGAGCCGTGGCCGCCCGTATCCCGACCCATCCCGGGCGCATAAGGCGTCTTGGTGGTGAAATCATAGCCGCCTACGATCTTGTTTCCGCGAAATTCGGGATGCAGGGCATCTATGCCCGAATCGAAGATTCCTACTCTGACTCCCGCGCCGGTATAACCGAGCGCGTAAGCCTCGGCGGCATTGATCAGGCCCAATCCTTCTTGATTGAGATATTCCGAAGTTTCAAAGCTGGACGCCGTCGCGCTGGCGGCTGGTCCGGTCAATAAAGAAAAAAGACCCGCGCCTATCAGACACCGGATTACGTAGTTTTTGCGTGTCATTACATCCCCAGACGGTCAAAGAGAAGGCTCCGCCATCGCCAATGGGCTGTAACTATAAACGTAACTAGATTGATTATTTGTATATTTTATTAAACGTGGTAGCGATGCAACGGTGACAGCGCTCCGCGCGTTTCGCGTGCAACTACAAGCGTGATCAAGCGCTCAATGCGCTTACCGCCCGTGCCCATTTATGCGCCACTGCCGGGGAGGCGATGCACGCCGCTTTGTCCGTTACGACACGTACCGCTCGTTCCAGCAATTGAATGTCGGCCTCGTGCTGGCGTGCGACATGAGGATCTTCGAAAAAAATCACCCGCTGGCAGCGTTCTTCCAGTACCTGCTCGGCAATCTGGGCATCTCCGCCCAGCGGCCCGCTTAAGTAAGCTTGCACCCATGGGGTGTCCTTAGGCCAGCCGCGCGCCCAGGCCAGTTCGTTCAGGCGGCCGCTGGTCGTACCCGTTCCCATACGCAGCGCAAACCGGGACAGTAGATCGAAATGCTTGTCGGCGAATTCCACCATCTGACCCTTCAATGCGTCGTGCGCAATCAACGCCAGCGTCTGCCGGGAAAAATCAAAGAGCGATGCCAGCCGAGGGTTGGGATCCAAGCCGGCGCTGAGCCGTTCAACCTCCACCCATTCGATCGCCCCCATCAGGGTCGAAA
>JAEWEH010000358.1 GCA_023389535.1 Pseudomonadota bacterium | reverse complement strand
CCGTGATGGGCAGTGAGGAGGTATTCGACGCCAGGATGCAATCCGCCGCGACAATGCCTTCAAGCTGGCGAAACAGATCGGACTTGACGTCCAGGCGCTCGACGATAGCCTCGATGACCAGGTCCGCCTTGGCCAGGTCCTGCAGGCTGGTGGCGGGCAAGATACGCTGCAGCGACTGGGTGGCCGCATCGCTGCTTACCTTGCCTTTGGCAACCAATTTGTCCCAGGTCTGCCGCAAGCTATCACGCGCAGCGGTCACCGCTTCGGCATTGACGTCGAACAGCACGACGCCGAAGCCAGCCTGGGCAGCGATCTGTGCAATGCCACGCCCCATGGCGCCGGCGCCAACTATTCCTATGGTCTCAATCTTCTTCATAGCACTTCTACTCCTGAAATTCATGCCGTCCCAAAAAGGCCGGCCTATCCATATGCTGCTGTATTACTTGGCGCCCATAAACGCCTTGATTTCCTCGTCCGACATGCCCAGACGCTCGCGCAATACTTGTTCTGTGTGCTCGCCCAGGGTGGGTGCGGCGTGGCGGTAGTTGACCGGACTGTCCGAGAATCGCAGCGGGCTTGCCGCCACCGGCGCCTGGCCCGCCAGCTTGTGCGGCAGATGCCGCAACATACCGCGCGACTTTACCTGGGGATCCGCATAGACTTGGTCGATGGTATTGATGGGGCCCGCCGGCACGCCTGCGCGCTCGAGCTCCGCCAGCCAGTAGTCGCGCGTCTGGGCTTTCATGGCTTCGGTCAGCATGGGAACCAGAAGGTCGCGGTTGATGACGCGATTGGAATTGGTCTGGAAGCGGATGTCGTCGGGCAGTCCGAGCCTGCCAATGACGCGGCAATAGGCTCTGAATTGGCTGTCATTGCCCACCGCCACGATCAAATGGCCGTCCGCTGCCGCGAATACCTGGTAAGGCACGAGATTCTGGTGCGCATTGCCGGCTCTTTGCGGCGCAACGCCGCTGGTCAGGTAGTTCAGGTTCTGATTGGCCAGCATGGCCACCTGGCAATCCAGCAAAGCCATGTCCAGATGCTGCCCCAGGCCGCTGCGTCCGCGTTCGTGCAATGCCGCCAGGATGCCCACGGTCGAATACATGCCGGTCATCAGGTCCGCCACGGCCACGCCCGCCTTTTGCGGACCGCCGCCGGGAAGATCGTCGCGCTCACCTGTGATGCTCATCAGCCCGCCCATACCCTGAATCATGAAGTCGTAACCGGGACGGCTGGAATAAGGGCCTGTCTGGCCGAAGCCCGTGATCGAGCAATAGATCAAGGCGGGATTGATCGCCTTGATGCTTTCGTAGTCCAGCCCGTACTTGCGCAGTCCTCCGACCTTGAAATTTTCCACCAGGATGTCGCTCTGCCTGGCCAGTTCGCGCACCATTTGAGCGCCGCGTTCGCTGGCGATATCAATGGCGACCGACTGCTTGTTGCGATTGGCCGACGCATAGTAAGCAGCTTCGCTTGTGTCATGGCCTTGAGCGTCCCGAATATAAGGCGGGCCCCATCCGCGAGTATCATCACCGCTGCCGGGCCGCTCTATCTTGATGACTTCGGCCCCGAGATCAGCAAGATTTTGCGTGCACCAGGGGCCGGCCAGGACACGTGTCAGATCGAGCACGCGAATACCGGTAAGGGGAGCGGGACGTGAAGACATGGCAAATAGGTGGAATATCCAAGGAAAAGCGTATTTTGCCTCATCCGGTCCGGCGTCGCCGCTTGCAGGGCCTGGCCGTCTCATCAGGCGGCCGAATTTACGGGATGACACAAAAAAACCACAGCTCTTAGGCTGACTAGGGTTTACCCCTAGACTTATCCTAGGGTTAACCCTATAATGACGTTGTCAGCACACAACATTCCGTTTTGTCAGTACACATTAAAAGGTGAGGCAATTATGTCGGATATTACTTACAACCGTTTGAGCGACTCTCTGGAGCGCGACTTGATGCAAAAAGCATTGAGCAACGGTGAATCGGTACAGGCCACTACCCTGGCCAAGAAGACGCTGGCGGCCCTCAAAAAGGGTGTAATCGAAGTTTGGAATTACATGATCGAGGTGACTCGTGCCCTGGATGAGGCCCGCGCTAAAGACGCACGTTTTTCTAATTCCCAGTGGTAGCAACGCGCCTGACATAATCGGCGCCGGCAACGGCGCCTAGCATCGGAAAGCCTGTTCGTTGGAACAGGCTTTATGCTTTCTGAAGCATCAGTTCTTGTTCAGCAGGGCCTTGAGCATGCCCAGCCTGTCCTTCGGGGTCATCGCGGCGGCCGGATCTGCAACTGGCCCGTCTGGCCCCAGGCCCATTTCTTCAATAAAGCGCGAACGCTCGCGCACCACGTCTTCGCGCGCCCGGCGGCGCTTCTTGCACCAGGTCAGATGCAAGCTGCGCTGAGCGCGCGTGATGCCCACATACATCAGACGGCGTTCTTCCTGTATCCGCTGGGCCAGTGCTTCGGCTGCCGACGCCGGATCCGTATCGTCTTCGTCGCGCCCCAGATGGGGCAGCAAACCTTCTTCCACACCGGCAAGGTAGACATGCGGATATTCCAGCCCTTTGGACGCGTGCAGTGTCGATAGCTTGACGGCGTCGGGTTCCTCATCGTCGCTGCGCTCGAGCATCGTGACGAGCGCCACATGCTGGACCAGTTGCAGCAAATTCATGTCGTCTTCGTCGGCCTTGCGCTTCAGCCACCCAATCAGCTCAAGTACATTGTGCCAACGATTCTGAGCGGGCTTTTCATCCAGTATGTCGTAAAGATGACGTTCGTACTGGATGGCGGCCAGGAGGTCGTCCAGGATGGTCGCCGCGGTATCTTCCCGAACGCCGTCCACACCTACGCCGGAGAAGGCGCCGAGCGCGGCATCGGCGGAAATCAGGCTGCCTTGTGCAGGTGTCGGGGCTGCCACCGCTGTCTTGCGCCCGGCCCTGGCCTGGATACCCTGGATGAACGCTGCGAAGGTTTCCAGGGTTTGCAGCGGGCGGCCAGACAGCCTTTCGGTACCGGAAATCTCGAAAATCGCGGCGAACAGCGACATTTGGCGCTCTGCGGCAAACTGGCCCAGCGCCTGCAACGTCGCTTGGCCAATACCACGGCGCGGAGTCGTCACCGCCCTGATGAATGCCGGATCGTCATCGTCATTGGCGATCAGCCGCAGATAAGCCAGGATGTCGCGTATTTCGGGCTTCTCGAAAAAACTCTGGCCGCCGGAAATCGTGTAAGGAATGCGCAAGTTGCGCAGGGCTTGTTCAAGCGCACGCGCTTGGTGGTTGCTGCGGTACAGCACCGCGAAATCCCGCCACTGCGCCTGGCGTTCGAAGCGCGCCGCCGACAACCGCACGGCGATGGATTCCGCTTCGGCTTCTTCATTGTCCATGGGCGTGATCTGTATTGCCTCTCCTACTCCCAGATCGGACCATAGCTTCTTGCCGAAGATGTTCGGATTCTTACTGATGACGTTATTGGCAGCCGTCAGTATTCGCTGCACGGACCGATAGTTCTGCTCCAGCTTGATGACTTGCAAGCCAGGATAGTCAGTGGTCAGATTGGCCAGGTTTTCCACTGTCGCGCCGCGCCAGGCATAGATGGCCTGATCATCATCACCG
>JAEWEH010000333.1 GCA_023389535.1 Pseudomonadota bacterium | reverse complement strand
AAACGACAATCAGAAATAGCAACCGGCCACTTACGAACGCAGCATCGCATCCACGCACATCGTTCAAACCGCCAGCTCCGTCGTCTCCTTAATACGCTGCAGCGCAAAGCTAGATCGCATATCCACCACCGCCGGATGATGCATTAACTTATCCATTGCGAAACGCGAGAACTGCGTCAAATCCTCAACTTGCACACGCAACAGATAATCCATATCCCCCGACATCGCATAGCATTCCGTCACCTCCGGCCAGTTTTGCACATCCCGCGCAAAATCCGACACCGGCGAATCCGTAGACCGGAACACCTTGTTCAGCCGGATCGTCACATAAGCCAGCAGCTTCAGGCCCACTTTTTCGGGATTGATCAAGGCCACATACCTATCTATATAGCCCTCCTCCTCCAGGCGCCGTACCCGTCGCAGGCACGGGCTCGGCGACAGCGACACCTTGTCCGCCAGATCCTGGTTGCTGAGCCTGCCGTTACCCTGCAGCTCGCCCAATATCTGCCTGTCTGTCCTATCCAATTTGATTTCCGACATAATTCACTCAACATAAACGAAACAGCGCAATTATATTGCTCCGGATGGCCTTATGGAGACCAATTTCGCAATCGCCTGCCAAGACGTTTTCCTTAAAATCCATAGCGACAAGCTATACACTGACTAACGGACGTCCTGGAGACTAGCCATGAATACCCAATTTGAACCCTGGGATAACCCCATGGGTACCGCCGGCTTCGAGTTCATCGAATACACCGCACCCGATCCAGTCGCACTGGGGCAAGTCTTTGAAACCCTGGGCTTCAAAGCCATTGCCCGCCATCGCAATAAAAACGTCACCCTTTACCGCCAAGGCGGCATCAACTTCCTGATCAACGCAGAGCCCGACTCGTTCGCGCAGCGTTTCGCCCGGCTGCACGGACCGTCCATCTGCGCGATCGCGTTCCGCGTCAACGATGCCGCCAAGGCTTATAAACGAGCACTCGAACTGGGCGCCTGGGGCTTCGATTCGCGCAGCGGCCCCATGGAGCTGAACATCCCCGCCATCAAAGGCATAGGCGATTCCCTGATTTACCTGGTGGATCGCTGGCAGGGAAAGTCGGGGCATGGCGGCATAGGCGACATCAGCATTTACGATGTCGACTTCGAACCCATCGACGCCGCCACCGCGCAGACCGACCTGAGCCATAAAGGAGCCGGGCTGACCGTCGTGGACCACCTTACCCACAACGTACACAAAGGCCGCATGGCGGAATGGGCCGAGTTCTATGAACGCCTCTTCAACTTCCGCGAAGTCAGGTACTTCGATATCGAAGGCAAAGTCACCGGCGTGAAGTCCAAGGCCATGACTTCGCCTTGCGGCAACATCCGCATTCCCATCAACGAAGAAGGCAACGAGGAAAAAGGCCAGATTCAGGAATACCTGGACCTGTACCGGGGCGAAGGTATCCAACACATCGCGCTCGCCACGCGAGACATTTATGGCACTGTAGAGCAGCTCAGGCAAAGCGGCTTGAAATTTCTGAACACGCCCGACACCTACTACGAACTGCTGGACCGGCGCCTGCCCAACCACGGTGAAGATGTGCCGCGTTTGCAAAAGAACGGCATCTTGCTGGATGGCGCGGCGGATGGCGGCCTGTTGCTGCAGATCTTTACAGAGAACCAGATCGGCCCCATCTTTTTTGAGATCATCCAGCGCAAAGGCAACGAGGGCTTCGGGGAAGGTAATTTCAAAGCCCTGTTTGAGTCCATCGAACTGGACCAGATGCGTCGTGGCACGCTGAAAAGCGTGGAGTAACGCAAATCGATACAATCCTCGATCTATCGATGGGGGATTGTAAAATGCTGGCTTACTTCACGGCCTTGCTGCGGCGCAGCTGGCGGATGTTCATCACAGTCGCGAAGATTATGCTGCCCGTCATGGTCCTGGTGCAGCTGGCGCAGCATCTTGGGCTGGTTTCCGTAATAGGCCGACTGATCAGCCCCTTCATGTCGGTACTTAATATGCCGGCCGAAGCCGGCATCATTTGGGCGACCACCGTGCTTGTCGGCATATACGGGGGCATCGCTTCGCTGGCCGGTTTGGCCGCAACCATCGACATGACTACAGGCCAAGTCAGCGCCTTGTGCGCCATGATGCTGTTCGCCCACGCCATCCCCGTGGAGCAGGCCATCGTCCGGCGCGCCGGCGCCAGCTTCGCCGCCACAGCGGCCTTACGCATAGGCACGGCCGCCGTATACGGCGCCGTGATTTCCTGGGGCAGCCACTACAGCGGCCTGCTTTCCGATCCCGTATCCTTCGATTGGCTGCGCGGCTCTTCAATCATGCAGGCGAACAACGGCGGCGTCTTGCCGTGGCTGCAGTCCACCGCGTTCTCGCTGGCGCTGACCTTCCTCGTGATCATGGGCCTGGCCTTCGCGCTCGATATGCTCGAACGTCTGGGCATTACGCGTCGATTCACCGCCGCCATGATGCCGCTGTTGCGCCTGTCGGGCCTGGATGCCCATGTGGCGCCCGTCACAACGGTCGGGGTCCTGCTTGGGCTGACCTATGGCGGCGCGCTGATCATCGAAGAAGCCGAGAAACAGAAGCTGTCAGCACGCACGCGTTTTCTCGCCTTGTCTTGGCTGTCTTTGTCTCACTCGTTGATCGAAGACACACTGCTCATGATGGCGCTGGGCGCCGATATCTGGGTCGTCCTGGTAGGGCGCGTCTTACTGACGCTGGCCATTGTGGCAACCCTGGCCAAATTGATCTGGCGGGAAGACCGCAGCAACCCAGGTCAACTAAGCAAGCAGAACGCTTAGGCCGGCTGCCAGGCGCGCACGGCGGCGGCGCCTGGTCGATGCGCCGTCAAGCCAGCAGAGCGGCGTAGCGCTTGCGCAACTTTGCAAGCTTGGGCGCAATGACGGCCTGGCAATAGCCCTGGCCCGGATTGCGCTGATAATAATCGTGATGGTAGGATTCGGCGGGCCAAAAGCGTTCCGCCCCGAGCAGGCGCGTAACGATGCGCACACCGGTTTCGGCTTCGATGCGCGCGATAACTTTGCGTGCGGTCGCTTCCTGTTCGGCGGACAAACAAAAAATGGCCGAGGCATATTGAGGCCCTACGTCGGCGCCCTGCCGGTCAACTGTCGTGGGATCGTGCGTGGCGAAGAATACCTCGAGCACGGTTTCAAAGCTGATTACATCCGGGTCGAACTCGACGCGCACAACCTCGATGTGGCCCGTATCTTTGCCGCATACCTGTTCATAACTGGGGTTGTCGACGTGGCCCCCGCTATAGCCGGGCGTGACTGCGAGGACGCCGCGCAAAGGCTGGAACACCGATTCGGTGCACCAGAAGCAGCCGCCGCCCAATATGGCAATTTCAGACATGGTCATTTCCCTGATTCCAAGTTAGCACGAGGTTCGGCCAATGACAGGATCCACGCGGCAAGCAATCGCGCATCGGCGGGACTGACTTGCGGTTGGGCCGGCATGGGCACAGCCCCCCAACGCCCCCGCCCGCCGTTGCGTATGGCATCAGCCAGATAGGATTCGGCCCCTTCTTGCCCCGCAAAACGTTCTGCAACCACGGTAAACGAAGGCCCCACGCGCTTCTTGTCGACCTGATGGCAGCTAAGGCAATTATTGGATCGTGCGAGATCGATTCCATGGGTCTGCGCCTGCACGCCCGATGCATGCAGCGCCGCGGCAATCGCCACCAGCACGGAAAGTAGTCTTGAATACATAATACAGCACCGGCTCGCATCGTAATCAGCAAGCGTAAAAAAGATGGACGATATCGCGGTATTATCGACGAAATTCATCGACACCATACTACGCATGCTCCAGTATCCCCAAATCGATCCCATCGCAATCCAGCTCGGGCCCATCGCCGTACATTGGTATGGCCTGATGTACCTGGTGGCATTCGGCCTGGTCTGGCTTCTGGGCCGCTGGCGCATCAATCACGGAAAATCCGACCTTAGCCTGCGTGACCTGGAAGACCTTATTTTTTATGGCGTGCTGGGTGTGGTGGTGGGCGGCAGGCTGGGCTATGCACTGTTCTACAAGCCATCGGAATATCTCGCACGCCCTATCGAGATCCTGTATCTCTGGCAGGGAGGCATGTCGTTTCATGGCGGGCTGATCGGCGTGATCGTCGTACTGCTGGTATTCGCTCGCCGGCGCCAGCGCACATTGCTCGAGGTCGGTGACTTCATCGCCCCGCTCATCCCGCTGGGCCTGGCCGCGGGCCGCTTGGGCAACTTCATCAATGGCGAACTATGGGGCCGCCCCACCACACTGCCCTGGGGCATGGTATTCCCCCATACGGGCGACGGTATCGCGCGTCACCCGTCGCAGCTGTATGAAATGGGTCTGGAAGGCTTCGCTTTATTTGCACTGGTCTGGTGGTTCGCACGCAAGCCCCGGCCTGTAGGGCAGATCAGCGCCGTCTTCTTGATGGGCTACGGCGCCTTTCGCTTCATGGTCGAATTCACGCGTGAACCGGACTACTACCTGGGCCTGCTTGCGGGCGGCTTGTCCATGGGGCAGCTATTGTCGCTGCCCATGATCGCGGCCGGCGCGATTATTTTTGTGCTGAGCGCAAGAAGATCGAACCGCGCACAGACACCGTAACCCGCTCGGTCCCGCCTTCCAGGGGCACAGCCGCCTTATCGGCGGACATGGCCATCATGCGCGGGGCTCCCGCAGCGGCCTCGTAGCGAGCGCCCGCACCGCCCAGTGCAATCTCCTTGATGCTGTAATCGCTGAATCCGAAGGCTTGCGCCGTGGCCTTGGCGCGATCGCGGAATGCATCCGCCGCCTTGGTCAGCAACGCTTCTTCTTGCCTGGCCTTTTCTTGCGGCGACACGGAGAAGTTCAGATTCGCAATCGGCATGCGATCGCTCAGGCTGGAAGCGAGCTTGGATACAGCGGCGAAGTCCTTGGATTCGAGGAAGATTTCACCACGGCCGCGCCAGTTGGAAATTTTCCCGTCCTTATCGTTCATGGGCCAGATCTGGTAATTGCCGCTGGTGACTTTAATACCGTCGTGCCCTTTGGCCTGCTTCATGACATCATCCATGGTCTTGCTCAGGGTGTCCGCAACCGCCGTCTGCGACGCATCGCTGACTTCGGACGCCAACGTGATGCGCACGGTGTCATGGGCTATTTCAGCGGATGCCTCTGCGTGCAGGCTTGCTTGTGGCCATTTTTCATGCCGGGCATGCTGCCCCTGGTCTTTGGCGTTCGCGATAGGCGCCAGGGTGGCGGCCGCTGCCATCAAGGATAAGGCCAACAGCCTTTTACCATTCTGCTGGAAAAGATACATATTAATGCCCCATAAAGGAAAAGCTCGTCCGAAGACGAGCTTTTGGAAAAATGCCCCGCCTGTGCCGTCTAGGCCGGCATCCCGGAACCTGAGGTCCAAGGTGGTCGCCTTCAGTCAAGCTTCGGGTTCTTCCAATATGGAAGATCACGCCCACTTGTCAATCGAGCAACCTAGATGCCATAAGCATTGGTTCAAGGAATGTATGGCCAGGTCACGAACACCGCAGGGACTAACTATTGAATTCGCGCGATGCTTATCGGCACAACGCGGATTCTAAAACCTATGATACTACTTCTGCTGAACAAGCCCGGCCACTTGGTCAAGCATATCGTTCATGCTGTCAATTTTACGCTTGAAATCACCAAGCGCAACATTGCTGAGCGGACCATCCGGCGCACGCATCGACAGCAGTTCGCCTGCAATCTGTATGGCGGCCATGACGGCGATGCGTTCATTGCTGGATACTTTGCCCGAGCCCTTGATGCCCAGCATGCGTTGATCCACGTGGCGGACAGCCGCCAACAGGGCTTCTTTTTCAGCGGGCAAGCAGGCCAGGGAATAATCGCGCCCGAGTATGGATACGTCGACTCGTTCCATGATCATGACTCCCGAGGTGCGCCGGGCAGGCGCATTAATATTGAATCGATGCGGCCCTTGGCCTGATCGGCAACGTGGCGCAAATGGGTTGCGTCGGCTTCGCTGTCTGCACAGCGCCGGTTGGCCGCTTCGCATTCCGCCTTGTAGCGGGACAGTTCGGCCTGCAGCCCTGCTTGCATGGCCTGCGCTTCGGCTTGCACGGTTTGTACCTGCGCTTCGTGAACGGCGATGCTTTCCGCAACCGAGGAATAGTCGGCTTCGCGCCGCTGCAGTTGATCGCGCAGCGCATCGCGTTCCTGCTCGATATTCTTCAGACGGGCCTGCAAGGCGGCGCGTTCGTTCTGCAACTGACGAGTGAGCTGCACCATTTGCCCGATGCGGGCAGCGAGAGAGTCGAGATCTTGCAACATGGGCGTTATCGTAAACCATCCCGTGAAGAAGTGGATAGAGGAAAATGCAAAGCCATCATAACCTTTCACCGCTCTTTCCAAAGCCTTTCAACATTCTTTCAAAACGCTCGGTATAAGGCTTTGCGATCGTTCGGAAAGTGTAAAAAGTGCAATAACTGCGGGTAAACCCTAGACAACTGAGGGGAAATCGGGGTTTTCAGACCCCCCTTCGTCAATTACCATTCCTCACCTTTTCGGGGTATCGGAATTGGCGCGCTCATTACGGCCTTGCGCCCAAAATAAATTGCGCGCCCCGTACCCTTGTCACATCTGCAGTCAGGAGATTCACCACTATGCAGCTCAGAAACAAACAGGACTTCTGGTCCGGCATCATGTTCGTCGCCCTAGGCGTCGGATTTGCGCTGGGCGCCACCAATTATTCCATGGGCACTGCGGCTCGCATGGGACCAGGCTACTTCCCCTTCTGGCTTGGCGTGCTGCTGGCCTTGCTGGGCGCGTCAGTGGCGCTGGGCGCCATGCGATCCAAGGCTGAGGATACCGAAATAGATAAATTCGACTGGAAGATTACCGGGATCGTCATAGGCTCGGTCGTTCTATGCGGTATCGCATTCAATTACCTGGGCGTGTATATCTCGGTCTTCCTGCTGGTCTTCATCAGCAGCATGGCCAGCCATGAATTCAACTGGAAAGTCGCTGCGATAGTCGGCCTTTTCCTGGTCGGTTTTGTCTGGCTCGCCTTTATCAAGGGCCTGGGACTGATCTTCCCGCTGTGGCCCAGCTTCATCGGTAACTAAAGGAACCCTGAAAATGGAATTGTTAGATCACTTGATACTGGGCTTCTCAGTTGCCTTGTCGCTTGAAAATATTGCGTACTGTCTGTTGGGCTGCCTGCTGGGTACCCTGATCGGCGTATTGCCCGGCATCGGGCCGGTTCCCACCATCGCCATGCTGCTGCCCATTACCTATGTGCTGCCGCCCGTGGCTGGCCTCATCATGCTTGCCGGTATTTATTACGGCGCCGCTTATGGCGGTTCGACTACCGCCATCCTGGTAGCGCTTCCGGGCGAGACCTCGGCGGTGGTGACCGTGCTCGATGGTCACCAGATGGCGCGCAACGGGAGGGCCGGCGCGGCTCTGGCTATTGCGGCCCTGGGCTCGTTCTTCGCCGGCTGCGTGGCCACGCTGGTCATTGCCGGCTTTGCCCCCCCCTTGGCTGAAGTCGCCTTCAAGTTCGGTCCTGCCGAATACTTCTCGCTGATGGTTCTGGGCCTGATCGGCGCGGTGGTGCTGGCAGCCGGCTCCTTGCCTAAAGCCATCTGCATGATCTTGCTGGGCTTGCTGCTGGGCATGGTGGGCACCGACGTGAACTCGGGCGTAGCCCGCTACGACTTCGGCATTCCCGAACTGCAGGATGGCATCGACTTCGCCGTGGTCGCCATGGGCGTCTTCGGCTTCGCTGAAATCCTGGCCAACCTGGAACTGAAAGACGAGCGCGTCGATATCACCAGCAAAGTGGGCACGCTGTATCCGAACAAGCAGGAATTCAAGGAAGCCTGGCCTGCTGTCGTGCGCGGCACCGCTATCGGTTGCGCACTAGGCATTCTGCCCGGCGGTGGCGCGGTCTTGTCGTCGTTCGCCTCCTACACCATGGAGAAAAAGCTCTCCAAGAATCCGGAACGCTTCGGCAAGGGCCACCCCGCCGGATTGGCAGGTCCTGAATCGGCCAATAACGCGGGTTCGCAGGCTTCATTCATCCCGCTGCTGACCTTGGGCATCCCGGGCAACGCGGTGACGGCCCTGATGATCGGCGCCATGACCATCCACAACATTCAACCCGGCCCGCAAGTCATGACTAGCCACCCGGATCTGTTCTGGGGCCTGATCGTGTCTATGTGGATTGGCAACCTGATGCTGGTCGTCCTGAACCTGCCGCTGGTGGGCCTGTGGGTCAAATTGCTCAAGGTGCCCTACCGTATTCTGTTCCCGGCCATTCTGGTGTTCTGCACGATAGGCGTGTATTCGTTGAACTACAACGTCTTCGACATCTGGGTGACGGCTGCCTTTGGCCTGGTGGGCTATATCTGGGCCAAGTTGAAGTGCGAAGGCGCGCCCTTGCTGCTCGGCCTGGTGCTTGGACCCATGATGGAAGAAAACTTCCGCCGGGCACTGCTGCTGGCCCGCGGCGACTATACGACTTTCGTGACGCGCCCGCTGTCGGCCTCGCTGCTGGTGGCCGCCGCTATCCTGGTCGTGATCGTTGCGTTGCCTTCCATCAAGAAGAAGCGCGACGAGGCTTTCGTGGAAGAAGGCTGACGCCAGCTTCCCGGTCCAGCCGACCCGAAGGGCTGAGTTCTGTACATACAGGGCTCGGCCCTTTTGGTTTCTGCGCCCCGTAATCAAGTCGACTCGCACCCACGCACCGGCATGTAATGAGGTAATCTTATGGGCGCAGTTTTCATACTATATTCATAACGGGGATATCAATCATGCCATCCATCAATGCCAGGTCTTACGATAGTCAACCCTCTACCAATGTCGCCTTTCTGGGCTTGGGCGTCATGGGCCTTCCCATGGCGGGCCATCTGGCCCGGGCAGGGCACAAAGTAACGGTATACAACCGGACTTTCGCCAAGGCCGAAGCGTGGGCGCAGGAATTCGGCGGCAGCACGGCCCGCACACCGCGCGAGGCCGCTCAGGGCGCCAAGATCGTCTTCTGCTGCGTCGGCAACGATGAAGACTTGCGCAGCGTCGTCCTGGGCGCCGACGGGGCGCTTGCGGGCATGGAAGCCGGATCGATTTTTGTCGACCACACCACGGCTTCCGCCGAAGTGGCCCGCGAACTTCACAAGTTCGCTCAAGAAAAGAACATAGGCTTTGTCGACGCGCCGGTATCAGGCGGCCAGGCAGGCGCCGTCAATGGCATGCTGACGGTGATGTGCGGCGGCGAACAAGCGCACTTCGATGCAATACAGCCGCTCGCTTATCATTATGCGCAAGCGGTCACGCTGCTTGGGGAACCGGGCGCCGGCCAACTGTGCAAGATGGTCAATCAAATCTGCATTGCGGGCCTCGTGCAAGGCCTGTCGGAAGCCATCGCTTTCGGCCAAGCTGCCAAGCTGGACATGCAGCAGGTGCTCAAAGTCATCAGCAAGGGCGCGGCTCAAAGCTGGCAGATGGAAAACCGCGGCACGACCATGGTCGAAGACAAGTTCGACTTTGGTTTCGCGGTGGACTGGATGCGCAAAGACCTGGGGCTGGTCTTTGCTGAAGCCAAGCGCAACGGCGCCCGCGTGCCGGTCACCGCCCTGGTGGATCAGTTCTACGCAGATGTGCAGAAACTGGGCGGCAATCGTTGGGATACGTCGAGCCTGATCAAACGCCTGCGTTAAGTCAGTACGCGCAGAGCGCCGGCGGCCCGGCGGTTCGCGTTGCTGCCGCTCAAGCGGCGTATCGGGGCAGCGTCAGCACAGCGCATAGGCCTACCCCTCCGTGGATGGACAGGTCGCCATCCTTCAGGACGATGGTGCCGCGATTGCGTTCGGCGTAAGCCAGCGCAATCGCCAGCCCCAGGCCAGAGCCCCCGCCGCGCAGGCCCTTGCGCGCGGCGCCACCACGGTCAAAGCGTATGAAGACGCTTTCCCTCAGGGAAGGGTCCAGCCCGACACCGTTGTCGCGGACGCTCACCCAGGCCTTGTCCTGTTCCACGCCGACCGACACCGTAATCGAACACCCCGGTCCGGCGTGATTGATCGCATTGTGGACCAGGTTGGCGATCGATTCGTGAAGCTCTGCATCGCTGCCCAACACCCATATTTGCGCCGCGCCATCGGCGCCGGTTGGTCCCCTGCCCTCGACCCACCCCAGATCCTGGTGCCGCTCTCGGGCCAGCGGCAGATATTGCAGCACCACTTCGCGGGCCAATACATTCAGGTCGACTTTGGCCTTAGGCGTTGCATCGTCGCGGCTTGCATGGGCCAGCGACAACAGTTGCTCAGTCAGCCGCGAGGTACGCCCGAGCTGGTTGATAATGGCGTCCAGGGTTTCACGCATCCTGTCGATGTTCGGCTCGCGCTTGGCGTACTGTGCCTGGGTACGCATGATGGCCAACGGCGTACGCAGCTGGTGCGACGCGTCGGCCAGGAATTGCGCCTGTCTTTTCAGTACGCGCCGGTAGAGATCTATGTGGTGATTGACCGCCTTGACCAGCGGTGCGACTTCACGCGGCACCTGATCCGCGTCCATGGGCCGTAAATTGTCGACGTCGCGGGCGCGGATTTCACGGCGCAGCTCGACCAAGGGGCGCAGCGCCCATTCCACGCTGAACCATACCAGCAAGACAGCCAGTATCAACATGCGGCCATCGCGGAACAGACCCTGCCGCCAGGCCTCTTGCTGGGTGCGCAAACGCATGTCCATGCTTTCGCCCACCAGCACCAGCACCTGCCTGTGCACATCGTTGTAGTGCAGGTCGCGCCAGAGCGCCACCATACGGACTTCATCGTTGCGGTACATGCTGTTGTAGAACACCGGCATGCCTTCGTTGTCCGCCAGCACGCTCGGCCTGGGCAAGCCTTGCATGCCGAGCAAGGTGGCGCCATTCAAGTTCTTCACTGAAGCGCCGGCCAGGGTCAAGGCGCGGGGCGTGATCTCTTCCACACGAAAGTACTTTCGATTGCCGGCACGCGATTCCAGCATGACCTGGGCATAGAAAGGGGGGTCGATGCGCAACGTGCCGTCCGGATTGAATTCGACACTGGTCTCCAGCACCTTGGCCGGTTCCAGCAGAGCGCTGTCGTAGACTTCCTGCGTCACGCCACGCAAGGCTTCGTAGTCATTCCAGCTATCGATCAGCAACAGGGTAACGGTACCCGGGATCAGCAATGCCAGTAGCCAGAAACGTATGCTGCCCCGTGATTTCTGTATGAACCAGCTCATGTGTCAGCCGTTTTCGCCTATGCTCTCGAGCATGTAGCCCAGGCCTCTGACGGTGACGATATGCACATCGCTGCCGGCAAGCTTCTTGCGCAGACGGTGCAGCACGACCTCGATGGCGTCCAGGCCGGCCTCGCTGTCGTGATCGAACACCCGACTGAATAAATGGCTTTTTTCCACCGGCACGCCGCTGCGGGTGATCAAGGCCGCCAGGGCGGCGTGTTCGCGCGGCGTCAGATGCAGAATGGCGCCATCCAGTGAAAAGGCGCGACTTTGGCTATCGTAAAGCAGCGAGCCGCACTGCATGCGAGGGGCATGCCGGCCGCGGCTGCGCCGCACCAGGGCCGCCAGCCGGGCCTCTAGTTCTTCCAGCGCAAAAGGCTTGGTAAGAAAGTCGTCTGCGCCCAGGTTGAGCCCCCGGACCCTGTCCTGCAGGGCGCCCTGCGCCGTCAGGATCAGTACCGGCGTGATATCGCCCCGATTTCGCATTTCGCGCAGCAATACCAAGCCGTGCTTGTCCGGCAAGCGCAAATCCATGACGACCGCATCGAAATCGGATTCCGCCAGCAAGCGCTCGGCGGTCTGGGCGTCGGGCGCGTGTTCCGGCACGAAGCCGCTTTGCGCCAGCGCGCGCTCGAGCCAGGCCGCCATTTCGCGTTCGTCTTCAACCAGCAGGACGCGCATGGCCTTTGTTTTCCGGCGAAGACAGGGTTCTTTGATTCTGCACGCGCTGGCGCAGATAGCGGGTTTCCTGCCCCCTCTTGAACAGGATTGCTGCCAGTTCATTCAGGGCCTGCGTGTAGACTTCGCGCTTGAACTCGATGACCGCGTCCAGCGGCACCCAGTATTGGCTCCAGCGCCAGGCGTCGAATTCAGGACTATGGCTGGCGCGCAGGCTGACGTCCGTGTCGCGCCCGATCATACGCAGCAGAAACCAGATTTGTTTCTGCCCTTTATAGTGGCCGCGCGAATCGCGCCGAACGAAGTTGCTCGGCACGTTATAGCGCAGCCAATCGCGCGTCCGACCTAATATGCGCACATGTTCAGGGCGCAAGCCCACTTCTTCGTGCAGCTCGCGGTACATGGCCTGTACAGGGCTTTCGCCGTACTTGATCCCGCCTTGCGGGAACTGCCAGGCGTGCTCGCGTATACGTTTGCCCCAGAAAACCTCGTTTTTTTGATTTACGAGGATAATGCCGACATTAGGACGGTAGCCTTCACGGTCTAACATGGGCCACCCCAAAGCGAATTCAATACAATTACATTGATTATACGTATCTGTCGAGATCCTCACCATGCATGCAAGCAAGTATCACATCAACACACTGAAAGAAGCCCCCGCGGAAGCAGAAATAAAAAGCCATCAGCTCATGACCCGCGCCGGGATGATACGCAAGGCGGCAGGTGGCATTTATACCTACATGCCCCTGGGCTTGAAGGTATTGCGCAAGATCGAAAATATCGTCCGCGAGGAAATGGATGCGGCGGGGGCCATAGAACTGCTGATGCCCGTGGTGCAACCGGCGGAACTATGGGTGGAATCAGGCCGCTGGGAACAGTACGGGGCCGAATTGCTGCGCATCAAGGACAGGCATCAGCGCGACTTCGTATTGCAGCCGACTTCCGAAGAAGTCATTACAGACATCGCACGCAACGAAATCCACAGCTGGCGTCAACTGCCTCTGAACTTCTACCATATACAAACCAAATTCCGGGACGAGCGCCGCCCCCGCTTCGGCCTGATGCGCGGCCGTGAATTCACCATGAAGGACGCTTATTCCTTCGATCGGGACGAGGCCTCGGCACTGCAAAGCTACGACGCCATGTTCAATGCCTATATGCGCATTTTCAAGCGCTTGGGGCTGGAGTTCAGGGCAGTCGCGGCTGATACAGGCTCGATCGGCGGATCGCGCAGCCACGAGTTCCAGGTCATTGCCGACACAGGCGAAGACCTGATCGTCTTTAACCCCGCCTCGCAGTACGCGGCCAACATCGAGTTGGCCGAAGCCCCCTGCCTGATCCCCCAGCGCGGGGCGGCTACTGAAACGCTGTTCAAGGCGCCCACGCCCGATGCGCCCAAGTGCGAGATCGTCGCACAGCAACTGGGGCGGCCGCTGTCCGACACCATTAAATCCATCGTGCTGGCTACGGACAACCAAACGGGACCCGCCACCATCTGGTTGCTATTGCTGCGCGGCGACCATGATCTGAACGAAATCAAGGTCAGCAAGCTGCCGGGCTTCGAAGGCGGCTATCGGTTCGCCACGGAAGCGGAAATCGTTGAAACCTTTGGCTGCGTTCCTGGCTATCTTGGCCCCTTGAACACATTGAGGCCCGTGAACATCATCGCCGACACCACTGCGGCGAACATGAGCAATTTCATCTGCGGCGCGAACGAAGAAGGCTTCCACTACACGGGGCTGAACTGGGTGCGCGACCTGCCCGAGCCCCAGGTCGCCGACCTGCGCAATGTCGTTGCCGGGGACCCTGATCCGCAGGGTGGCGCTCTGGCGATACAGCGCGGCATCGAAGTCGGCCATGTCTTCTTCCTGGGCGACAAATATTCCCAGGCGCTGAACGCCACGTTTCTCGACACCGATGGCAAGCCCACGGTATTGCAGATGGGGTGCTACGGCATCGGCATAAGCCGTATCGCTGCCGCTGCCATTGAACAGAATCATGATGACAAGGGCATCATATGGCCGCGCGCGATCGCGCCCTTCGAAGTGGTGATCTGCCCCATGGGTTATTACAAAAGTGAAACTGTTCGCAACAAGGCCGATGAACTTTACCAAGCCTTGCGGGATCAGAATGTGGACGTCATTTTGGATGACCGCGATACACGTCCCGGCATCATGTTCGCGGATTGGGAACTGATAGGCGTCCCGCTGCGGATCACCGTCGGCGAGCGCGGGCTGAAAGAAGGCATCATCGAAGTTCAGGCGCGCCGACAGGACACCGCGGACAAGGTTGCCGTGGAAGCCGTGCTGCCCACTATTGCCGAGCGGCTAAAATCGCTGTAATCGCGCAAGCGGCCGGCCTGCGCAGGCCGGCCGCTTGTGCAGGGCCAGCCGTGTCACACCACTTAACCAAAGACATGCTCAAAGACACACCGGCGCCGTTTTCACGGCACGATATTCGCGTATATTACGAAGATACCGACGCCGGCGGCGTTGTGTACTATGCTAATTACCTTAAATTTTTTGAACGCGGCCGGACGGAATGGCTAAGGCGCCTTGGCGTGGACCAGTCTGACCTTGCCACGAACGGACGCCGGCTATTTGTCGTCAAGAACGTTGAAATACAATATCGCAAGCCTGCCAGACTGGATGATCAGCTCGCTATACACAGCGCCATCTCCCGCCTGGGCCATGCCTCCATCTTCTTTCGGCAGTCCGCCACGCGTGACGGGGAACTACTGTGCCAAAGCGACACCCAAGTAGTTTGCGTTGATGCCGACACGTTTCGCCCAGCGCCGTTTACCGACGAACTCAAAACCCTACTGGAAAAGGCCAGGAAATAACCATGCAAGCCTCTAGCGACCTTTCGTTGCTTACCTTATTGATCGACGCCAGCATTCCGGTGCAAGTGGTGATGCTCATCCTTTTGGGTATATCCGTACTGTCCTGGACCTATATCTTCAGCAAGCGTTCGGCGCTCAAGCGGGCCAACGACCAGACCAGGCGCTTCGAAGACGACTTCTGGGCCGGCGGCGACCTGTCGGTATTGCAGCAGGC
>JAEWEH010000272.1 GCA_023389535.1 Pseudomonadota bacterium | reverse complement strand
AGATACGGACGTTTTCACCCACCTTGGCTTGCAGCTTGTACTTGTCGGTCAGGGCGTCCATGGTGCCATTGAACATCAGGTGTTCGGGACGCTCGTCCAGCAGTTTCTCGAGCGAGAATTCCTGCAGGCCTTGGGCGCCGTGCTTCTGCGCCGTGTACAGTTCGCCCTGCATCACATAGAACTCTCGGTCGACCGCAGGCAGCCCACCCTCGGGCTCGACCAGGATCATGCCGTACATGCCATTGGTAATGTGCTGGGCGACCATGGGCGTGGCGCAGTGGTATACGAAGAGCCCCGGGTGCAACGCCTTGAAGGTGAAGCTCTTGGTTTGGCCGGGTGCGACCTGCGTGACGGCCGCCCCGCCGCCGGGACCGGTCACCGCGTGGAAATCCACCGAGTGGATATGCGAAGAATCTTTGGCGTTGGTGACATTGACCGTCACGGTATCGCCAACGCGCACGCGCACGAAGGGACCAGGCACCTTGTCGTTGAAGGTCCAGTATTTGTAGGTGCTGCCGCTGGCCAGCCTGCCCACGACTTCAGTGGTTTCCAGGTCCAGGGTGATTTTTTGCGGACCGCGCTTGCCCACTGGCGTTCCGACCGCAGTCGGATCTTGCGCAATGTCCAGTGCGCCGCTGTCGGCTGCTGCGACGGGTTCACCCACTATGATCTTGCCGAACATGCCAGCCGCCTTGTGGCCCGGAAGGGTACACAAGTATTCGAACGTGCCGTTCTTGTTGGCGCGGAAGACGATGGCGGTCGATGCGCCCTTGCCGGTGATGGTGTCCGACTTCGAACCGAATTCGGGCACGGCAATGTCATGGATGGCGCCATCGCCGTTGATGACGTTGATCTGGACCACCGCGTTCTCCGGCACGATGAGGTCCGGATTGACTTTACCCGAGATGGGGCCTGCATCGCCCTTGAACACCAGCTTGCCATCCGCGATGTCCGTACGCAGCGTGAAGGTGATGTCGGGCGTATACGTGACCGATTCTGAAGACACTGGGCCGCCATGCGCCGCCATGGACGGCGACACCAGCCCCAAGGATGCTGCAAAAGCCAGCAGCATGAATAAACTTCTCATGAAGACCCCCAATTTGGATTTTTTACATGGCAAGAGTACTACGCATACAATTTGCCCTGTTTGCGGTCTTCACCGCTTGACCTAAATCAACAATAGAAGCTTTGACCTTCTTGCCGCAACGGCTTACCCCTTACCATGCCGCTTCCTGAAACCACATTAAAACAACTCAATCCACGCGTCATTCTGTTTCTCCTGGGCATGGTGGCGCTGTGGACCCTGCTTTGCGGCATCAGTCACCGCGCACCGGACCTGGACGGTCTGGAAGAGCTGGTCTGGGCCTCCAGCCTGGAACTGGGCTATACCAAGCATCCGCCGGCGCCATCCTGGTTCATGCATTTTCTGACCCAGATATCCGGTCGGCCGGTGTGGCTGACGTTCTTCGCGGGTCAAATAATGTCCGCCCTGGCGCTGTGGTTCATCTGGCGCCTGGGATGTGAATTCACCACGCCGCGCAAAGCGCTTATGGCCACCCTGGTGGTATCGACCAGTATCTACTTTTCCCTGCGCGGCACCATCTATAACCACAATACTGCGCAGTTGTGGTCCATTGCGGCGGCCACCTGGCTGTTCTACCGCGCCCTGCGTTACCAGGCCACGAGTTCATGGGCGTTGCTCGGCGCGGTCTGCGCCATCGCCACCATGACGAAATACAGCGCCTTCATCCAGTTTGCGGCGTTTTTCTGCTTCATGCTGCGCCAGGGCAGCTTCGGCAAGGCCGACACTTGGAAAGGGCTGGCATGGGCGCTCGCCGCGTATGCCGTTGTCATCTCACCGCATCTTTACTGGCTGGCGGACAACGCATTCCGGCCTTTGTTATATGCGGATAGCTCTCTGGACGCCAGAGGTTATCTGGATGCCTTCAAGCATATCGTGGATTTCACGCTGGACCAGGCCGCACGCCTGAGTCCCATGCTGGTGGTGTGGCTGGCCTGGTGGCAATGGAGCCGCCGCCGTGCGCGTGCGCTGTACCCGGCCGAAGCCGCTGTGGAGCGAAAAAAATATTATGCCGCCGACCTTGCCGCCTGGGATCGGTCCTTCCTGCTGTGGGTGGGCCTGACGCCGTTCCTGTCCACCGTACTGATTTCCGCCCTGCTGGGCACCAGGCTGGTCGCCTCGTGGGGTACGACCTTCTTCATACTTTTCGGTTTCTACGCATTATGGCGCATGCAAGGTGACGAACGCGTGAACCTGCGCCGCATCGCCGTCATCGTTATCGCCGTTCACGTACTGATGGCGGTGGGCTATGCCCTGGGTCGCGGCCCATTGGCCTGGTATGCAGGGCGGGATAGCCGTTCGATGTTTCCGGGCGCCATCATCTCGGCACACATGAACGATATCTGGCAGCAACATGTGCCCCATGTTCCTTTGACGCTGATAGCCTCGGATACCTGGATGGGCGGCAATATCGCCATCCACAGGGGCATGCATGCCCAGGTCTTCATCAATGGCGATTACGCCGAATCGCCTTGGCTGGACGAACATGCCATGGACTGCGGGGTGTTGGTCGTATATAGCCGGCTTACCAAAGGCGAGCCTGCCGCTGGCCTGAAGGCCCTGGAAGCCCAAGCGCGCTGGCATGGCGCGACGCAGCAGCGGTGGTCGTCGGCAAAGAGCCCGATGATAGATTTGAATTGGGCGATCATCCCGCCAGGATCCAACTGCGCGCTACGATAAAGCGCGCACGGGGCGACAACCCGCATACAAGCCTTGCCGGAGCCTGCAATGCGCGGCCATCACAATGGCGGGCAGTCGGCGTCGAGCTGGTTTTCAGGAAGCAAATGGCTGCCCAGAAAATCCAGGAAAGCTCTGACAGCCGGGATCATGCTGCGGCGAGAAGCGAACACGGCATGCACAATACCTGTCTCGGGCGCCCACGACGGCAGCACCTGTACCAGGCGTCCCGCGGCCATGTCTTCCCGGCACATGTAGTCCGGCAACACGCCCACGCCGACACCGCCCACGATGGCGTATCTTAAGGTCAGCAAGTCATCCGCGACGAAGCACGGCCGATGCGCGACCGTGTACTGGGCACCGTTGGGCCCGAACAGCTTCCAGTACGCCTTGCCGTCGGCCGCCGACATAGCGACCGAATCCAGCAAGGTCAGGTCGCTGGGCTCGCGCAGCGCGGACTGCCGTTGCAGCAACTGCGGGCTGGCGACCAGCAAGGCGTGCGATTTACCCAAATGCTTCACCACCAGGCTGCCGCTGTCGGCTACCGATGAACGGACCCGCAAGGCAACGTCGACACCTTCTTCGACCAAGTCGACAACACGGTTGCTGACCTGCATCTGCACCTGTACCTGCGGATGACGCAGCAAAAAATCCGACAGGACAGGCGCCACGACAGTTTGCGCCAGCGTTACCGGGCACACCACCCGTATCAATCCCCGCGGCTCAGTCTGGACCTGGGCCACCGCGGCATTCGCCGCCAAGGCTTCCTCGCGCATGGCGGAACAATGACGGTAGTAGATCTCGCCTGCGGTGGTCAGTGATAGTTTGCGCGTAGTACGGTGCAGCAGCCGTACGCCCAGGTCGTCTTCCAGCTTGGCGACGCGCCGCGACAAGCGCGATTTGGGCACACCGAGCGACCGGCCGGCGCCGGCGAAACTGCCCTGGCTAACGACTTCGGCGAAATAGAGCATGTCGTTGAGATCCTGCATCGGCGCTCCTTTAGCATCGTTAATAGAACAATCTATCGCGTTTTGGTGGGCTTATCAACATTTTCGCACCAATGCATAATTCACCCATCGACACAGATTACCCAATCTTCACCCCTCACAACACGGAGTATTTATGAAATTGCTGCATGTGGATTCCAGTATCAACGGCGCCAACTCCAGTTCGCGCAAACTGACGCAGGACATCGTCTCGCAATGGGTGCAAGCCCATCCCGACACCGACATTGAATACCTGGACCTGGCTGCGGATACGCCCAGTCACTTCTCGAAAGATGCCATGGGCTTCCGCCTGCCGCCGTCCGACGCCGTCCTGACCGATGCGCAGCGCCGCGAGAATGCCTTGTCCGAAGCGTTGGTGTCGCAGTTCCTGGCCGCCGATGTCGTCGTGGTCGGCGCACCCCTGTACAACTTTTCCATCCCCAGCCAGCTCAAGGCCTGGATAGACAGGCTGGCCCAGGCAGGACGCACGTTCAAATATACGGAGAACGGACCGGTAGGCCTGGCGGGTGACAAGACCGTCATTACGGCACTGACACGCGGCGGCGTTTACTCCACCTCGGAAGCCGGGCAAGCGATGGAACACCAGGAAAGCTACCTGAAAATACTGTTCGGCTTTTTCGGCGTTACCGACGTGCGCGTCGTGCGCGCTGAAGGTACCGACCTGGGCGCCGAAAGCCGCGCCAAGGCCTTCGAGTCGGCAGCCGAAGCCATCAAGGCACTGACCGCGGAAGAAGTTATCGCCGCCTGAGGCGCTACAATCAGGGCCTGCTTCGCCCCGGCCGCCCAGAGCGGGTGGCCGGGGCATTACCTTACGGTTTCACCGGCCCTATGACTTCCCTGCCCTTCTCGTCCCTGCCCCTGCCCTCGCCCGTACTCGACAACCTGGCGAAGCTGGGCTATCACACCATGACGCCCATACAGGCCCAAAGCCTGCCTGTGGCGTTGCAGGGGCGCGACCTGATTGCGCAAGCCAAAACCGGCAGCGGCAAGACTGCGGCGTTTGGCCTGCCCATCATCGATCGGCTGCAGCCGAATCGCTTCAACGCCCAGGCATTGGTGCTTTGCCCCACCCGCGAACTGGCTGAACAGGTCGCCAATGAACTCAGGCGCCTGGCCCGTGCGGTCGGCAATGTCAAGATACTGACGCTCTGCGGCGGCAGCCCGATCCGGCCCCAGATCGAATCGCTGAAGTTCGGCGCCCACGTGCTGGTAGGTACACCGGGGCGGATCATGGACCACCTGGACCGTGGCACGGTGGACCTGGGCGGCCTGAATACGCTGGTGCTGGACGAGGCGGACCGCATGCTCAGCATGGGCTTCTACGGCGACGTCGCCAAGATCGTCAAGGCCTGCCCCGCCCAACGGCAAACACTGCTGTTTTCGGCCACTTATGCGGATGATATCCGCCAGGCCAGCGCATCCTTCTTGAATAAGCCCGTCGAAGTAAAGACGGAAGCCGTGCACGCTGCCGGCCACATCGAACAGCGCTTCTACGAAATCGACGCGGAGCGCCGCCACTCGGCCGTCGCCCAGTTGCTGGAGCACTTCCGCCCGGAGTCGACGCTGGCCTTTTGCAACACCAAGGCGCAATGCCGCGAATTGACGGACTATCTTGCGGACCGCGGCTTCAGCGCGTTGGCTTTGCATGGCGACCTGGAACAGCGCGAGCGCGAAGATGTGCTGATTCAATTCGCCAACCGCAGCTGCTCCGTACTGGTCGCCACTGACGTGGCCGCCCGCGGGCTGGACATCGATGCACTGGACGCCGTCATCAATGTAGAGTTGACGCCCGACGCCGAGGTTCATATACACCGCATAGGCCGCAGTGGGCGGGCCGGCGCCAAAGGCCTGGCATTGAGCCTGTGCGCGCCGCATGAATTGCGCTGGGCCGAACAGATCGAAAAATACCAGGGCCAGCCCTTGCAGTGGGCGTCGATACGCACCCTCAAGCCGGCAGCCGGCGGCCGGCTGCGCGCCCCCATGGTTACCCTATGCATACAGGGCGGCAAGAAAGACAAGCTGCGCGCCGGCGACTTGCTGGGTGCGCTGACCAAAGACGCCGGCATTGCGGGCGACCGGGTCGGCAAGATCAATATTCTGGAATTCGTCAGCTTTGTCGCGCTGGAACGCAGCATCGCCCGCCAGGCCTACGGCAGCCTGAGCAGCGGCAATATCAAAGGCCGGCGCTTCAAGATGCGCTTCATGGCCGAAGTCTAGAACGAAACCGTCAATCGCTGGCCGGCGGCGCCAGACCCCGTGATCACGGCCGGCCACGCCACAATGCGCGGCGCATTTACAAACGTTCTTTAAGCCAATGCCCGAGCTTGGCGGCCTTGGTGCTCAGATAATTTTCGTTGTACGGGTTGCGATTGACCTGCAAGGGAATACGTTCCGAGACTTGCACACCGAGGCTTTCCATCGCCCTGACCTTGCGCGGATTATTCGTCATCAGCCGGAGCACGGATATACCGGCATGATCCAGCATGGGCTTGCATAGATCGTAGCGGCGCATGTCCGCGGGGAAGCCGAGCTGCTCGTTGGCTTCCACCGTATCGGCGCCCGCATCCTGCAGTTGGTACGCGCGTATCTTGTTCACCAGCCCGATGCCGCGCCCTTCCTGGCGCAAATACAGCAAGGCGCCGCGCCCTTCGGAGGCAATCGCCTGCAAGGCCGTTTCCAGCTGTGCACCGCAATCGCAACGCTGGCTGAACAAGGCGTCACCCGTCAGGCATTCGGAATGCACGCGCGCCAGTACCGGAGCGCCATCATCCACCTGCCCCAAAGTCAGCATGACGTGCTCTTTGGCCGTGGCGGGATCGACGAACACATGGATATCGAAGACAGCCCACGGCGTAGGCAACTTGCTGGATGCTACATAGTCGAGCTGATAGCCCGACGGTTTTGGAGACCCGCCGGCCGGGCTTGCCGGCGTACCGGGTTCAGCACTGCGTGTGGACTGCATAAAAGAAAACCTCTAGTCGCGAAAGTACCGGAGGTTACCACTGTTCAGGCCTCCGTTTGCGGCCCAATCTGGCGCCGCAGCAGCCTTCATGATACTGCGCCGGCGCTGCTTTCTGTAGCCAGTGCCAGCGTCCTTCACTGTTCCATGGGCCGGACAATGGCGCGCTGGCCCAGGGAGCACGCTATACCTTGACTCCCAGATATTTTTGGATGACGCTGTGGTCTTCGTGCAGCTGGGCTGGCGTACCTTCAAATACCACATGCCCGTTGTTCAGCAGATAGCAGCGGTCCGCCAGCGACAGCGCGGCACGCACGTTCTGCTCCACGATCACAATGGTGTGACCGCTTTCGGCCAGCTTGCGGCACACCTCTATCAGGTCGCGCACGATCAATGGCGCCAATCCTTCGAACGGCTCGTCGAGCAGGATAATGCCGGCATTGCGGATCATGGCGCGCGCGATGGCCAGCATCTGCTGTTCGCCTCCCGACAACTGCTTGCCGCGGTTGCGCTTGCGTTCGGCCAGGCGCGGAAAGGTCGCATAGATCTCATCCAGGGACCTCGACTGATCGGCCGTCATCGCCGCCAGCTGTAAATTCTCCTGCACCGTGATCTGGCCAAAAATGCGGCGCTCCTCGGGCACCAGCTGAATACCGCGCCGGGCAAGCATATAAGGCGGCAGTCGCCCCACCTCTTCACCCTTGTGCCGTATGGCGCCGCTCTTGGGTTGGACAACGCCCATCAACGACTTCAGCGTCGTGCTTTTGCCGGCGCCGTTGCGGCCCAGCAGCGCTACCACTTCGTTTTCCTCCACGCGCATGGATACATCGAAGAGTATGTGGGAATCCCCGTAGTAGCTGTTGATCTTGTCGACTTCAAGCAGGCTCATGCTCGTCCATCCCCCCTAGATAGGCCGCCTGGACGGCCGGATTCATTCGGATCTCGTCCGGCGTTCCTTCGGCCAGGCTGCGGCCTTCGTACAGTACAGTGATGCGCTCGGCCAGCTCGAACATGGCATCCATGTCGTGTTCGACGATGACCATGCTGCGCCCTTTGCGTATCGATTTGAGCAAAGCCACCACGTGCACCCGTTCTTCGGGCCCCAGGCCCGCCAGCGGCTCGTCGAACAGCAGCACGTTGGCGCCCGTGGCCAGCGCCAGGCCGATCTCCAGCCGCCGCTTTTCGCCATAGGGCAGTTCGGAAACCAGAGTATCCGCCTGATGCGTCAAACCCACCAGCGCTATGGCGGCATTGACCTGCTCGTCCAGTTCGACCGAATGATGCAAGCCGCGCAGCATGTCGACCCGGTATCGCCCACGGCTGCGCGCAAGCACTGGAATCATGGTGTTCTGTCTGACAGTGAGCGATTCGAACAGCTGATTGATCTGATAGCTCTTGCTCATGCCCAATTGGCAGACTGCGGTCACCCCTATGCCGGTGATCTCCTGGCCCCGGAAGAAGACTTGCCCTTCCGTTGTGGCCAGCTCCCCCGCCAGCATGGCGAAGAAAGTGGATTTCCCGGCGCCGTTAGGGCCGATCACGCCGCGCATTTCGCCTTCCGACAGGCTGAAGGACACACCGTTGACAGCCGTCAGGCCACCGTATTGCTTGGTGATGCCGCGCGCCTCCAGCACCGGCGTTCCGCTTTTGTAGCTATCGATGGATGGCACGATATCCAGCTGCGCCATGACTTCGGGATTTGCCTCCAGGTCGACCTCTTTGCGCGTCCTGCGCCGGCGCCCCACGAAGTCCAGGACCCCGCCGGCCACGCCATGGCGAAACACGGTGACCAGCACGACGAACACGATGCCCAGAATCAGCTTCCAATACGCGCCAATATTCGATATCTGTTGCAGGCCCTCGTACAGATACAGCCAGATCGTGGCGCCCAGCAAAGGCCCCAGCAAGGTCCCGGCTCCGCCCATGACCGTCTGTATGACCAATTGCGCCGACGTATCCAGCGCAAATGCATCGGGTGGCATGTAGGCCTGGAACACGCCCAATAGCCCACCCGCCAGCCCGCCATACGCGGCCGCGATGATAAAAACGGTAAGTTTGTAGTGCTGTATGGCATGGCCCAGCGCCATGGCGCGTCTCGGGTTGCCGCGTATCGCCTTCAGCACGGCGCCAAACGGCGATTTGACGATGCGGCGCGCAATGATATAACCGACGAAGAAAAAGAAGGCCACGAACCAGTACATCGGCCATCCGCTGGAAATATTGATGGTGGCGAAGCCCAGCGCGATCTCCGGCGGCGGCACGCCGGCAATGCCGTTCTCTCCCCCGGTGTAGCTCTTGAACGCGGAGTTCTCAAGAAAGTAGAACATTTCTCCGAAGGCCAGCGTGCTCATGGCGAAATAAATGCCGGTCCGCCGTAAGGTCAGATACCCGATGATCAGACCCGCAATCGCAGCCACGATAGTCCCGATC
>JAEWEH010000269.1 GCA_023389535.1 Pseudomonadota bacterium | reverse complement strand
GTGTTAGGCAGATTGGCCCAGGCTCGCACATCAGCCTTGGTCAAGGCATACTGAGCTGCGCCAGTCCCGAGTTTCAGCAGGGACCCCAGCAGCGGGTCCATCTTTTGTTTGTCGATCTGGTTATTGACCACCGCCTGAGCCGTGGTCTTGATGAGGGTGGAAATCACTGCCTTGGCCACGACACCCTTATAAGCCGCATCAAACTCCAGGCCGGCCAGTTCATTGAGGTCGGTAAGCGTTGCGGTTTCCTGCTGCGTCTTGCCCGAGCCGACCTTCAGGCTGCCGAAGGCCGACTGCCCTGGAACGAATTGCGGCAGCGCGAGCCCGGTATAGGTGACTTTGCCGCTGACAATGAACAGGGGCAGGTCGATGCGAAACTCCTTCAAGCCAGGCCCCACACCGTCCTCATAAAGAATGATGGCCTTGTTCTGCAATAGCCCTTTATTCTGCCGCAGTTCACGTCCCAGATACGCGATGACGGCATTCCCGCCTCGCGTTGCGCTGGCCGCGTCAGCGCTTTTGAGCATGTCGCGCGATAGATTTGTCTGCTTGTCGGATTTCGCCGATGAGGTGGCGCGGAACACGGCGCCCATCACGTCGCCCGCCGACAGGCGGATCTTCGCCTTGACCAGACCGCTGGGCAAATCCTTCACCCCGTCGGCAATCTTGGGGCCCACTTCGCCCAGGCTTTGTTTGGCCCCTTCGCTTTTCTCGTCAGCCAGACCGTCCTTCACCGACTTGTTGACCGTCGCCGCGAACGCATTCAACTGGGTTACCGCATTGCCTTGCCGTACTTGCAACCGATTGAAATCGACCCGGGCGTTGGCCTCGTTCCCCAGCATTAGATGATTGATGGCCTGGTAGTAGTCGATCAGGGAACCCTGATAGATCTTGCCCTGATAGGCGCCAAAGGCATCACTCGTCAGCGTCGTGCCGAGCAGATTGGCGACCTCGGCCGGAGTATCGACGGTATCCTCTTTCCAGTTCAATTGGCCGGCCGCTGCGTCGAAGGCATCCCGGCTAAGCGCCCACATGCCGGCATCGTTGAAAGCCTTGCCTGCCTCCAGCGCGTCCAGCAAGCTTTTTGGGTCATAGTTTGGCTGACCCTTGGAATCGAGATAATGCGCCGCATAGCCGTGATAATCCGAAGCGGCCAGGTAACTTGTCGCATCTTTCTGGGCAACGGTCCGCGTGCCAGCACACCCCGATAACACCACGACGCCCAGGCATAACAATCCCCACCGCACCCACGCTTTCGAGCGCATTATGCTTCTCCTTGTTTCATATACTTTTTAACAAAAGTTGCAGTTTACATGAAAAAACCTTTATTTTGTTACATTTACGTATTAAGATTCAAGCTCACGAGCCCATGACGAGCGCTGCCTCAAGCCTCCATGCCAATCAGGCAGGGCTCTAGTTGACAAAGAAGACCATTACTTGGCCGCGCCGCATTTTTTTGCGAAGCACCGGCCTGCCTTGCGCTGTAAAAAAAGCGCCAAGTATTATAAATACTTGGCGGCCCGAACGCGGGAGGCGTTCCCAGTCTTTGAGGAAAGTCTTGGTGTAGTCGCACGTTCTGGGCGGTATTGCCCGCTTACTGCCAGCGGGCCTTTTCGAGGCCATCGATCAAGGCATCAGCAGAATCAAAACGGGTGGTGCGTGCCTTGGCAATGGCGCGGGCCTCTTCTATCGCTGCACGGGTCTTGGCGTTGGGCACCTTTAGCTTCAGCGGAAAGGCTTGGTCGTTGACCACGCGCTTGAGCAGGATACGCGCGGCACCCGACACCGACAGCCCCATGGCTGCCAGTGCCTCGCTGGCTTGCGTCTTGATTTCTTCGTCCACTCGGACGTGCAGCAGCCGATCCGGTGCGTTTCGGCAGACGGCTAGCGCGTCGTAGGAGCCGTCGCAATACAAGTTCAGTGCCTTATCGGCCTCATCCTGATCATCCGAAGCGCGCATCATTTGGTTGACCTGAAGCAGGCTGGCCGGCACCGTAAATCGGCTGCCCAAATTCCTGGCCTTGATTCGCCAGTTCGAACAAAGCCCGGCCAAGGCGCTGGACGCGACGTTAATATCGTGGCTGGAGCCCATTGTGCGCATGTGGCGCTTTACCAAGTCCAATGGCATCACAGAAGGCTTCCACACTAAAATGGAGATGCTCTCACGCAGAGCGTATGGATTCAGGAATTTTGAGAACTACCGCATGAGAGTCTTGGCCCAATGCGGGTGGAATGGTGTAATTAACCGAATTTGATGAATGCCCTGATCCCCCGATTATGGGAAAGAGCCGAGAATTACCGCATGCGAGTCTTGGCCCAATGCGGCTGGAACGGTGTAATCGGCAAGAAAAAACCCGCATATCGTTTAGATATGCGGGTCTTGAGAGGTTTTACCCTAGGTATCTTGGTGGAGTCGGGGGGAATTGAACCCCCGTCCGCAAGCCCTCTGCAGGCAGTTCTACATGTGTAGTCGGTTGATTTTAAGTTTTAACCTTGGAGCGTGCCAACCAACAGGCCCTTCCTTGGCGATTCACTTGGATTTAAGACCTGCCTGAGTGACCCAGACAAGCCCGATTCTTTGTAAATGACGCTGCTGTAGGTTTTACCCTACCTAACCCAAAGACAAATTAGTGCAGCGGCTTACCGCATTAAGCGGCTAAAGCGAAACGCTCGTCGTTGGCGTTTGTAGTTTTCCAGTGGATTTACGAGCTTACTGGTGCTCGACATGCCCTGCACTGTTTCGCGACCCACGTCGAAGCCGGATCGACCCCAGTAAATGAATTATACCCTATTCCTGTATTTTTAAACAGCACTTTATTTGTCAAATCCAGAACGGGCACGAGTTGACGCCCCCAGCCGGGATAGCCATACCATTGCGATCATTACGGCACATCTTGAAAGGATGCCGCGCGGGCCGCCGCTGTTACGATTAAGTATTGAAGATGGAGGCGACGATGTACTCAGCAATCAGGCAGGCCGGGGCGATGATGAATTGCCAGCACCGTCGACGCATTTTCTTGTTTGCATAATGGGGGCAATCCGGCAGCGATTCAAGCGGCTGCGTGCGCGTTTGCAAGCAGATGAAGTCCGCATACCGATCCAGACAGCATCGGCAGTCCTGATGGCCTATTTTGCGACCAGTTTCTTGGAAACGGAGGACGTTTCCTGGGGCGTATTTTCGGCGCTCTTTGTGGTTCAGGCCAGCGTGGGCGGGACCATAGGTGCGGCGCTTGGACGTATAGCAGGGGCCATTCTGGGCGCGATCATCGCCGTCGTCCTGGTCATTCTGTTTGGGGCGGAAGGCCAAGGCACGCTTATCGCCCTGTTGGCGGGCGTAGGGCTGATGAGCTTCCTGGCGGCAAAATGGCCGGTGCTGGCGTACGGGCTGGTCACCGTCACAGTGATCGCCGTCGCGCCGGACTTCTACCTCGTCGAGGGCGCGTTCAAGAAAGTCCTGGCTATCGCCATCGGCTCAAGCTGCGGGATGATCGCCGCCTTCGCTGTATTGCCGGTGCTTGCCCGGCGCACCGAACAACAGTATCTGGCGGCGGCGCTGCGCCACTGCGGCGCCTATGTGCTTGAATGCACAGCATGCCTGATCCGCGATAAGGACGACAAAGACAGGAAAGCCCAGGACGCCATACAGTCGTCGATCGAGCAAGCCCGCATGATGGCGCAAGGGGCCCGCATCGAAGAAAAGACACCGGCCATGGGATTCCGCCCGTTTTCCCAGACATTGCTGCCCGAGATTGAACGTTTCGCCTATACGCTCACCCTGGTGGATCGCTTCAGCGACGAGCCGATCTCTGAAGTACTGTGCGAAGACAACGAGAACAAGAAGGCGCTGCTGAAGCTGGCCGACGCCGTCAAGACATGCCTCGAGCAAATGGCCGACGCGGTCGAAGTCGGCGAAGCCTGCGAACCCATCGACGGCGCCCGGGAAGCGTACGCGGCGTTCGCAAAAAAGGTGGACGACCATATTGATCAGGGCAATCTTCCCATTGAAGACAAAGAACACTTGATCGCTGTGAAAAGCGCCTACGGTTCGGTCCTGTCCAACCTGGCCGAGCTCGCTCGACAGGTGCAGAAGCGTTAGCCTTGACCAGGCGGCCCACGTTGCGCACGACATGCCGTGATCTTGTAAGCTTCGGCCCATGCTTGAAACGCAGTACCATTCCGAAAAAACTGGAGAGTGATTTGGCGCCGGGCTCACGCATCTTATGGCTATTGTGGCCGACCTTGTTATGCATCTTCTCGATGCTTGCATACGTCTTTCACACTTACCTGGCTCAATATCTTCCCGTATCCGGTCCTGGGGCCGTAGCGCGGTTTGCGGCGGTTGCGGCGTTCTATTCCTTTGCCTGGCTTCTGGCGCGGATCAGCGGCGCGGCGTTGACGCGAAAAGTCAAACGAAAGCGGAAAACGCCCAAGCTATTGCGCGAATTGATTTCGGCGACTTTGTTTACAGTAGCCACGGTAGCCGCCATAGGCGTCTTTCTTGGACAATCCGCGGGCGGCATATTGGCAAGCTCGGGCTTGATCATTGCCATTCTGGGGTTTGCGATCCGCAATGTACTGGCTGACGTTTTGTCCGGAATTGCGATCGGGGTCGAGGCGCCCTTCCGGATTGGAGACTGGGTCGAATTCGACGCAACCATTCAAGGCCGGATCACCGAAATCGGATGGCGCACGACCCGCATCCTGACACCCAACGATACCTACATGATTCTGCCGAACAGCCAGATTTCACGGCAGATGCTGACCAATTACAGCGCGCCTCGCAAGCAATATCAGGCCGAGCTGGAAATCACCTTGGGGCACGACATCTCGATTTCGGATGGAAAGCAGCTGCTGTTCGCGGCCGCATTGTCCACATCGCCCGTAGAAGTGCAAACCGCCAATCAAAAGCCGGTGGTGCGCGCCACCGCCTACGCGGCGGAAGGGGTCACGTACAAGATCAAATACTGGGTGCCCCAGTTTGCACAAGACATCGACTGCCGGGACGCCATCCTGGTCGCGATAGACGCCGCGATACGCAAGGAAGGTTTATCGCCGCCATTAAGCCGGCTAAACCTGATGGCGATGAAGGATCGCGGCGGCTGACACCTTGCGGCGTGATCGCGAGACAGGCATTGGCTTGCCGTTCTTGCTCGCAAGCTTGCCATGGCAAAACAAATACCCCATACTTGTATATACAAATCGGGCAAAAAGCGTTAGGCTTTTGTCCTGGCGGACGAGACCTGACTTATATCCATGCCCCTATCCCGTACACGCCTTGCGGCTGCGTGCCGCCGATAGGCGCGGTACTGATCATCGCGCATATCACGCCAACTCAACGAGGAACCGCCCGCGATGACCACCAGCATCTGGACCCAAGCTACGCTGGCCCCGCATGCCGATCCGGCCGAGTTGATCCATGACGCCAGTATTGTTGTACGCGAGGGGCGCATCGTCTGGTTCGGCCCCGCCCATGAAATGCCCGCGCACTATCTGGATCAGTCGGTTTCCACCCATGCATTGAAAGGCGCCCTGGTCACACCCGGCCTGATCGATTGCCATACCCATCTGGTCTATGGCGGCAATCGCGCCGAAGAATTCGCCCTGCGGCTGACCGGCGCCAGCTATGAGGAAATCGCCAAGCGCGGCGGCGGCATTCTTTCCACAGTCCGGGCGACCCGCGCCGCCACCGAAGATGAGCTTTACGCCAGTGCGCTGCGCCGGCTGGACTCGCTATTGAACGAGGGGGTAACGGCAATCGAAATCAAGTCGGGCTACGGGCTGGATCTGGACACCGAACGCAAAATGCTGCGGGTAGCGCGTCGACTTGGGCAGACCCGCCCTGTAACGGTGTCCACGACTTTTCTGGGGGCCCACGCCCTGCCGCCCGAATACGCGGGGCGCCCCGATGCCTATATCGATCTGGTTTGCGAGCAGATGCTGCCGGCATTGGCCGATGAAGGCCTGGTCGATGCCGTCGACGTGTTCTGCGAAGGCATCGCCTTCAATCTGGCGCAATCCGAACGAGTCTTCAGGGCAGCACACCAGCTCGCCCTTCCGGTCAAGATGCACGCCGAGCAGTTGTCGCTCACGGGCGGGACCAAGCTGGCCGCCCGTTACCGGGCACTGTCGGCCGACCACCTGGAGTTTCTGGACGAAGCGGGCGTCATGGCCATGCGCGATGCCGGCACCGTGGCCGTTCTGCTTCCAGGCGCCTACTATTTCCTGCGCGAGACGCAGCGTCCGCCTCTGGACTTGTTGCGCAAACATCAGGTGCCCATGGCGGTCTCCACCGATAGCAATCCCGGCACTTCACCCATCACGTCGCTGTTGCTCGTACTGAATATGGCTTGCACGCTCTTCCGCATGTCGGTGCAAGAGGTGTTGGCGGGGGTAACGAGGCATGCCGCGCGGGCACTGGGCCATGCGGAAGTCACGGGCGACATTTCCATGGGAGGACCGGCCGATTTCGTCGCCTGGAATGTCGGCTCGCTGGCCGAACTGGCCTACTGGAGCGACCTGGAGCGTTGCCAAATGGTGGTGCGCCACGGACGCATAAGCGTGGATAAACGGGAACGGCCCCATGATTGACGCGCCCACCCACAAAATCGCCGGCGCCTTGTTTGCGCCGCAGGCGTACCTGCCCGGAGGCTGGTGCAATAACGTGCTTTTGGAGTGGGATGCCCAAGGCCTGCTCACTGCCGTGCGGAGCGACGTCGGCGCGCACACGCTGCACGGTCGGACCGAGGTCTCACGTGCCCGCGGGCCTGTCCTCCCCGGAATGCCGAACTTGCATTCCCATGCGTTCCAGAGCCCTATGGCGGGGCTGACCGAATATCGAGGCCAGGCTTCCAATAGCTTCTGGAGCTGGCGAGAACTGATGTATCGCTACGCCGCCCGCATCTCTCCCGAAGCCCTCTCCGCTATCGCCGGTCAGCTATATATGGATATGCTGAAGGCCGGCTACACCTCGGCATGCGAGTTCCATTACCTGCATCACCGTCCCGACGGCAGGCCCTATGCGGACCGCAACGAAATGGGGCTGAGCCTGATCGATGCCGCCGCCCTGACCGGCCTGGGCATGACCTTCCTGCCAGTACTCTATCAATACAGCGACTTCGGCGCGCGGCCACCGCGTCCCGATCAGGCGCGTTTCCTGAATACGCCGGAACAACTGCTGGACATGCTGGTTCATCTGAGCGGCGCCCGGCCCGAAAGCCCACAACGCCGCTACGGCGCCGCGCCACACTCCTTGCGCGCCGTGTCCAAGGATTCGCTGTCCGTCCTGTTAAGCGGAATGGAACAGGACTTCGCTGGCGCGCCCATCCACATCCATATTGCCGAACAGACGGCCGAGGTCGATGTCTGCATGGCAGTCCATGGCGCCAGGCCAGTGCAGTGGCTGCTGGACCATTACGCCGTGGACTCAAGCTGGTGCCTGGTCCACGCTACCCATATCGATACGAACGAGACACGGGCATTGGCCGCAACAGGCGCCGTAGCGGGCTTGTGCCCGACTACCGAAGCCAATCTGGGCGACGGCATCTTTCCGGCTGCCGCGTATCTCGACGCCGGCGGACAGGTCGGGCTTGGATCCGACAGTCATATCTGTGTTGATTGGCGCTCGGAATTACGGCTGCTGGAATATGGACAACGGCTGCTGCATCGGCAACGCAATGTGCTCGCCTCAGAGCATCGCCCATTCGTCGCCGACCGGCTGTTCGCCGCCGCCACCCAAGGCGGCGCCCAGGCGGGCGGACTCGCCAACGGCTTACTGCAGGTGGGACGGCGGGCCGACTGTCTGGTGCTGGACCTGGAGCATCCGGCATTGGCGGGCCGGCACAGCGACCACTGGCTGTCGGGCATCGTATTCAGCGAGCGCGGCCAAACGCCGATCAAGGATGTGTATGCGGCCGGCCGTTGCGTCGTGCGCGATGGCCGCCACATCGACGAAGCAGCCATCACGAGCCGTTATCTGCGCGTGCTGGCGGCTCTGCCTCAATGACCGCCCCCTTCTGACCGTCCCCTTCTTTCACCAAGGCCCGATATGACTTCTGAATCCGCAGCTTCTGTGTACACCCTGACACGCGGCGCCATGCCACTGCTGCTGTCCATACCGCACATGGGCACGTACATTCCCGACGATATTGCCAAAACCATGACGCCCGTTGCGCGGCGGCTGGACGATACCGATTGGCATCTGGACCGGCTGTATGCTTTTGCCGACAGGCTCGGCGCAACCATCCTGCAAGCACGCTGTTCGCGCTACGTCATTGATCTGAATCGCCCGCCGGACGGCGCGAACCTATATCCCGGCCAGGACACCACCGGCTTGTGCCCGATCGATACCTTCGATAAGGAGGCCCTCTACCTGCCGGGCCGCGAGCCCACTGAAGCGGAACAGGAACGGCGCCGGGAACGTTATTGGGCGCCTTATCATGCGGCGCTGGTGCAAGAACTGGATAGACTCAAGGCACTGCATGGAACGGTATTGTTATGGGAGGCGCATTCCATCCGTTCGCGCGTGCCGCGTTTCTTCCAGGGCCGCCTGCCGGATTTCAATTTCGGCACAGCGCGAGACGCCAGCACCCTTCCCGGCCTGGCGCAAGAGCTGGCTGACCTGGTGACAGCCCAGGGGAACTACACCGCCGTGGCGAACGGCCGCTTCACCGGCGGCTATATCACGCGCCAATACGGCCGGCCAACCGAAGGAGTGCATGCCGTGCAGCTTGAACAGGCCCAGATCACTTACATGAACGAGACCCCGCCTTATGCCTACGTCGAGCCTCGGGCGGCGGCAGCCGCAAAGGCGGTGCAGTCCGCTCTGGAACTGGCGCTGCGCCGGACGGCCGCCAGCTAGAACAAGCCGGCGTGCGGCGCCGTCAGGGTTCCGTTCAGCACGCAGGCGGTCATGGCGTCGATGTCGGGCGCCAAGTAACGGTCTTTGTCATAAAAGGGCACGGCGCATCGGATCCCGCGATGCAGTTCCTGTAGCGGTTCAGATGTCTTGACCGGCGCATGGAAGTCGATGCCTTGCGCCGCGCACAACATCTCTATTGCGACGATGACGGCGGTATTCTGTGCCATGCCGATCAGCCGTCGGCCGGCATGGGTCGCCATGCTGACATGGTCTTCCTGGTTGGCCGAGGTGGGCAGACTGTCAACACTGGCCGGATGCGCCAGCGATTTGTTTTCCGAAGCCAGAGCGGCCGCGGTGACATGCGCGATCATGAATCCTGAATTCAGACCGGCTGCGGGCACCAGAAACGGCGGCAGCCCCGAGATGCTGGCGTCAATCAATAGCGCCACCCGGCGCTCGGCCAGGCCGCCGATTTCAGCGATGGCCAGGGCGAGGATGTCAGAAGCGAAAGCCATGGGTTCGGCATGGAAGTTGCCGCCTGAAATCACCCGGTCGGGTTCGCCGTTTTCGCCGGCGAAGACCAACGGATTATCGGTGACGGCATTGGCCTCGATCAGCGCAGTTTCCGATACCTGGTGCAGCAAGTCGTGTACGGCGCCCATGACTTGCGGCTGGCAACGCAGGCTGTAGGGGTCTTGCACCTTGTTGTCGTTCAGCACGTGCGACTGCCTGATCGCGCTGCCGACCAACAACCGGCGATACAGTCCCGCGGCATAGATCTGCCCTGGCTGCCCCCTGATTTCATGGACGCGAGGGTCGAAGGGTGCGTCGCTGCCCTTGGCGGCGTCGATGCTCAAGGCGCCGGCCAGCACGGCATTCTTGAAAAGGTTTTCCGCCAGGAACAGGCCGTTCAGCGCAAGCGCGGTCGACACCTGCGTTCCATTGATTAGCGCCAGGCCTTCCTTGGCCGCCAACACGACCGGCTTTATGTCCGCCAGCCGCAGGGCCCGCTCTGAATCCATCAATTCACCGCGATAATACGCCTTGCCTGCACCAGTCAAAGTCAAGGTCATGTGCGACAAGGGGGCCAAATCGCCCGAAGCGCCCACGGACCCTTGGGCGGGAATGTAGGGGATGATGTCGGCGTTAAAGAGCTCAAGCAGCGTGGTCACGACCGAAGGCCGAATGCCCGAGAACCCGCGGGCAAGGCTGCCGATCTTGAGCGCCATGATCAGCCGTACCACGTCGGCGGCCAGCGGTTCGCCCACGCCGACCGAATGGGACATGATCAGGTTCTTCTGCAGGCGTTCCAGATCGGTATCGGCGATGCGGGTTTGCGCCAGTTTGCCGAAGCCCGTATTGATGCCGTAGGCGGCATCGCCTTTATCGATGATGCGGCTGACGATGTCCGAAGAAGCACGCATCGCGGTTATTGCACTATCGGGCAGCGCCAGCGTTGCCTTGCCGCGCCACACGCGCCGGATATCGTCCAGTGTCAGTCTGCCGGGTTGTATCAAGAGGGGTGCCGTCATTGTCTGCTCTGATTGACGATTATTTGATCATGGGAAGCTTCAGGCCGTAGCCTTGGGCGGTCTGGACGGCCAGTTCGTATCCGGCATCGGCGTGCCGCATCACCCCGCTGGCACAGTCATTGACCAATACCCTTTGCAAGCGGCGTGCGGCGTCGTCCGACCCGTCCGCGACGATCACCATGCCGGCGTGCTGACTGTAGCCCATGCCTACGCCGCCGCCATGATGGAATGACACCCAACTGGCGCCCCCGGCCGTGTTGAGCAACGCATTCAACACAGGCCAGTCCGATACCGCGTCGGTGCCGTCCCGCATGGCTTCGGTTTCACGATTGGGACTCGCGACCGAGCCCGTATCCAGATGATCGCGTCCAATCACAACCGGCGCTTTCAGCTCACCGCTCTTGACCATGTCGTTGAAGGCCACGCCTGCGACATCCCGTTCGCCCAGCCCCAGCCAGCATATGCGCGCGGGCAGTCCCTGAAACGGGATCCGGTCGCGTGCCATGTCGAGCCAATGATGCACGTGCAGGTTGTCTGGGAACAGTTCCTTGATTTTTTGATCCGTCTTATAGATGTCTTCGGGATCGCCCGACAGCGCCACCCAGCGGAACGGCCCCTTGCCCTGGCAAAACAAGGGACGGATATAGGCTGGCACAAAGCCCGGGAAATCGAAGGCGTTTTTCACGCCGGCATCGAAAGCGACTTGGCGGATATTATTGCCATAGTCCACCACGGGTATGCCCATGGCCTGGAAATCCAACATGGCCTGCACATGGCGCGCACAGGATTGCGCCGCCGCAGCCTGCAGCTCGGCATGTCGGTGTTCATCGGCTTGCGCGTCTTTCCATTCTGCAACTGTCCAGCCCCGTGGCAGATAGCCATGGACCAGATCATGCGCCGACGTCTGATCAGTGACCAGATCGGGGCGGATGCCGCCTTGACGCGCCCGTGCAACCAGTTCGGGCAGGACGTCTGCGGCATTGCCGAGCAGACCGATTGAAACGGCCTCGTGGCGCGCCGTGTGATGCGCGATGAGACCAAGCGCCTCGTTGATATCCCGCGCCTGCTTATCCAGATAGCGCGTCTTGAGGCGGAAATCGATGCTGGACTGCTGGCACTCTATCGTCAGCGAGCAGGCCCCGGCAAAACTGGCGGCCAGGGGCTGCGCGCCGCCCATGCCGCCCAAGCCCGCCGTCAGGATCCAGCGGCCTTGCGAGCTGCCGCCAAAGTGCTGGCGCGCGGCTTCCGCGAAGGTTTCGTAGGTCCCCTGAATAATGCCCTGGCTGCCTATGTAGATCCAGCTTCCGGCCGTCATCTGCCCATACATGAACAGGCCGTCCCTATCCAGACGATTGAAGGTGTCCCAGTTTGCCCACTTGGGAACGAGATTCGAATTGGCGATCAGCACGCGCGGCGAGTCGGGGGTCGTGCGGAAGATCCCGACCGGCTTGCCCGACTGGATCAGGAGCGTCTCGTCGTCTTCCAGCGATTTCAGGCTTTCAAGGATTTTGTCGTAGCAGTCCCAGTTGCGCGCAGCGCGGCCGATACCGCCATAAACCACTAAGTGTTTAGGATTTTCCGCCACGGCGGGATCCAGATTATTCTGGATCATGCGGTATGCCGCCTCAGTAACCCAGCTCTTGCAACTGCGCGTGGCACCCGTCGGAGTGGCGATGTCCCGGTTCGCATCGTAACGCGGGTCAGTCGTGATGGGTGATGAGTCGTCGGCGTCCATTGAGTCTCCTGCGCGGTTGCCATAACCGAAGGCGTAAATTTCTTGTATGCTTCATACATAATGTATAGTCAATTCTTTCAGATGTCTATACATATTGAGCAGTATGCTGAACTGCGCCTATTTAAATCAATCGCCCTGGAGAACTCAATGCGTCACGGGATATCGGTTTCCCCCGAGGAAGGCATCACCGCGCTACCCGCGTATCTGCGAATCAAGAATTTTGTGTTCAAGAAAATACAGGACGGCGTCTGGCGCGAGGGCGATCTGATCCCGACCGAACTGGCCTTATGCGACACATTCGGCGTGTCCCGCATGACTGTGAACCGGGCG
>JAEWEH010000257.1 GCA_023389535.1 Pseudomonadota bacterium | reverse complement strand
CCATGGAGTCGATGGCCTTGATACCGGTCTGCAGAGGCTGCGATACCGATTTACGGGCGATCACGCCGGGCGCGACTTTTTCGATGATGTCGGTGGCTTTCGCGTTGATGGGGCCTTTGCCATCGATGGGGGTGCCCAGCGCGTCGACCACGCGGCCACGCAGTTCGGGACCGACGGGCACTTCAAGAATGCGGCCGGTGGTCTTGACCGGGTCGCCTTCCGACACGCCGGTATAGTCGCCCAAAATCACGGCGCCGACCGAGTCGCGCTCGAGGTTAAGGGCCAGCCCGAACACATTGTTCGGAAATTCAAGCATTTCGCCTTGCATCACGTCGGACAAGCCGTGGATGCGGGTGATGCCGTCGGTCACGGAAACGACCGTGCCCTGCGTACGTACGTCGGTCGACGCGCCCAAGCCTTCGATGCGGCTTTTGAGCAGCTCGCTGATCTCTGACGGGTTAAGTTGCATGTTCAGACTCCTGGAATCCTGTTATCCGGCCCGCTTCAGGCGGCCAGAGTGTCGCGCATGCGGGCCAACTGGGCCTGCACGGAAGTATCAAGTACTTGGTCGCCGACGATCACGCGCACGCCGCCGATAAGGTCGGCATCCACCGTGACGGCGGGCTTCAATTTGAGGCCAAACTTCTTTTCCAGCCCCGACACAAGGCTCTGGACCTGGTCATCGCTTAATGGATAAGCGCTGAAGATCTGGGCCAGCGCCGTTCCTTCGAGCTGGTTTTTCAGCAATTCGAACTGCTCTGCAATTTGCGGCAAGACCAGGATACGGTGGTTGCCAACCAGCAATTCGATGAAATTGCGCGCTTCGGTCGAGAGCGGCGACTTGATCAAGCCCGCAAACAATTCGACGCGCTGATCCGCATTGAGCCGCGGATCTGTCAATGCTTCGCGCACGTCGTCCAGGCCGGCCACTTGGGCAAGCTCGGACAAAAGCCCCGACCACGACTCCAGGGCGGCCTGGTTGTCGCGGGCCGAGGCGAACAGCGCCTCGGCGTAAGGTCGGGCAATAGTCGATAATTCAGCCATGGCCTGCCCTGGGTTTAAAGTTGCGCCTTGAGCTGATCCAGCAGCTCGGCGTGTGCTTGTGCGTCGACTTCCCGCTTGAGAATCTGTTCTGCACCCTTGACCGCCAGGATGGCGACATCGGCGCGCAAGCCTTCGCGCACGCGCTGGGCTTCCTGGGCGGCGTCCTGCTGAGCCTGAGCAATGATGCGCGCCTTTTCAGCCTCGCCTTCGCGGCGAGCCTGGTCGATAAGTGCCGCAGCCTGTTTCTCGGCTTCGACCATGCGAGCATGGTTTTCCGTTTTTGCAGATGCCTCGATCAGACTGATGCGCGCCTGGGCCTGGGCCAGATCGGCCTTGCCTTTGTCTGCGGCGGCCAGGCCGTCGGCGATTTTCTGGCGGCGGTCGTCCATTGCCTTCGTCAGGGGTGGCCATACGAATTTCATCGTAAACCATCCCAGCACGAAAAACACGATCATCTGAAAAAAGAGAGTCGCGTTTAAATTCACGGTCGTTTCCCTTTAATACCACTCGTGCCAGGCAGCCCTGCTGCATGACACCCTAATGTCCAAGCCGCAGACTGGCGCCCTGGGGCCGCCTGCGGCTGCTTAACCCACCAAAGAGCGGGCCGCAATGCTTATCCGACGAACGGATTGGCGAATGCGAACAACATAGCGATACCAACACCGATCAGGAACGCAGCGTCGATAAGACCAGCCAAGAGGAACATCTTGGTTTGCAATGCGTTCATCAGTTCAGGCTGACGAGCCGAAGCTTCCAGATATTTGCCGCCCATCAGAGCGATACCAATGCAAGCACCGATGGCGCCCAGACCAATAATAAGACCGCAAGCTAGAGCAACGAAAGCAACGTTGGTCATGACAACTCCTTGGTTAAAAACCGTGTATCAAAAAAGTCAAAAAAACAGTTTTAAAGAAAAACCCTGCATCCCGGTCGGGCGCCGGCGCCCGGACCGAATACCCTTAATGGCCTTCGTGAGCCTGACCGACATACACCATGGTCAGCATCATGAAGATGAAGGCCTGCAACAGCACGATCAGGATGTGGAAGATGGCCCACACCGACCCTGCCAGCACATGCCCGATGCCCAAGCCCACGCTCGAGCCATTAAAACCGGTCCATGCACCACCCAGGAGGGCAATCAGCATGAAGATGAGTTCGCCGGCGAACATGTTGCCGAACAACCGCATACCCAGCGATACCGACTTGGCGGCGTACTCGATGCAGTTCAGCAGGAAGTTGAACGGCGCGAGCACCAGCGCGAAGATACCGGGCGCATGGAAAGGCGCGGTGAACAGCTCTTTGACGAAGCCGCCCGGGTGCTTGATCTTGATGCCGTAGTAGAACATCAGCAGCAGCACGCCCAGCGACATACCCATGGGCACGTTCAAGTCGGCCGTGGGCAGAATGCGGTGGTAATAAAGGGGATCGCCGTGTTCGGCGCCCAGGCCGGTCAGCTTGAAGACCCAGGCCAGGAAATCGACCGGAACCAGGTCGAGCACGTTCATCAGGATGATCCACAGAAACACGGTCAGTGCCAGCGGCGAGACGAAACGGCGTGACGTGGCGTTCGGGATGATGCTTTTGGCCTGCTCTTCCACCATGTCGACCAGCATTTCGATCGAGGCCTGGAAGCGGCCCGGCACCCCTGCCGTAACGGACTTGGCGGCGCGCCACAAGACGAAGACGACGATGAGCCCCATGAGGATGGCCCAGAACAGGGAGTCGTAGTTGACGACGTCAAAGTTCGCGATGGTTGATTGCTTCGCACCCGTATTGTTCAGATGAACCAAGTGATGCTGAATATAGTAAGACTGTGGCGAAATATCACTAGCAGCCATCTGAACCCTTATCGGTTAACGAGCGCCTGACGCGCTTGATTAATACACAAAACCACTACGGCAGTTTGCGGAACATCAGCAACAGCACGTAGCCTTTCAAAACACACAGCAGGCCAAACAACATCGCCGGCCATACCAGCCAGGAACTGCCCAGCCAGGCCACCATACCCAGCACCAGCACGGCCGAACCGAGCTTGAATGCCTCGCCCACGAAGAAGGTAAGCGGACTGGCCTGCGCCGGCCCCAGCAAACCCACGAGCAAGCGCAGTGCAAACAAAGCATTGGGCACGAAATAGGCGGCAGCGCCTATGAAGGCCGATGCCGCCGCGCTACCCCCCGCCACAAGCCAGGAAACCGCCACCGCAAAAACCAGCATTGCAGCCTGAGCTGCAAGCGTCCGCATGATTCCGCGGTTTGCGCGCTGCTTGAGGGCTACCCTGTCGCCATCCGAAAGAACCAGCCTTTCGACTTGGTGTTCGGTATCCCCAGCGTGGTGTTGATTCATGGCAGGGCCCGGGTGTTTGATTCACTGCTGCCGCTTGTGCGCTTGCCATGCAAGGCGGCAAACTCATAGAGTATAGCGTTATTTTTTATATGTAAGCAACTTGTCAGGGGACAAGTGTTGTCTACATGCAAGTCGATGCAGACAGTGCAGGCACTTGAAGAAAGGAAGCCGCGGCAGCCTTGGAGGAAGAGATGGAATGGGCGCCGCGCCAGCGGGCGGCGCCGGCGCGGGGCTGTCCAGCCTGTGGCGTTACTGGTGTTTGAAATCCGGTTTGCGCTTTTCGACGAACGCCTTCATGCCTTCCTTCTGATCGTCTGTGGCGAACAAAGCATGGAAATTGCGCCGCTCGTACATCAAGGTTTCGTTCAACGACCCTTCATATGCCATGTTCACGCATTCTTTGGCCATGATGACCGACGGCAAAGACATGGAAGCGATGACAGTGGCGGCTTCCAGGGCCTCGTCCAGCAGCCTTTCCAGAGGCACGACGCGCGACACCAGGCCTGCGCGTTCGGCTTCCTGGGCATCCATCATGCGTGCGGTCAATATCAAGTCCATGGCCTTGGCCTTGCTGATGGCGCGCGGCAGCCTTTGCGTGCCCCCGTAGCCCGGGATCACGCCCAGCTTGATTTCGGGCTGGCCGAAACGTGCATTGTCCGCGGCGATGATGAAATCACAGATCATGGCCAGTTCGCACCCGCCTCCCAGGGCATATCCGGCCACCGCGGCAATAATGGGTTTGCGGATGCGCTTTATTGATTCCCAGTTTCCGCCCAGGTAATCCTGCTTGTAGACATCCATATAGGACCAGCCCTGCATGGCGCCGATATCCGCGCCAGCAGCGAAGGCCTTGTCACTGCCGGTGAGCACCATCGCGCCTATATTGTCATCGGCATCGAAGGCCCGCATGGCTTCGGCCAGCTCATCAATGACTTCGTTGCTCAGGGCGTTCAGGGCCTGGGGCCTATCCAGCGTAAGCAGTGCCACGCGGCCGCGGACTTCCGTTTTAACCAATGGCGGATTCATGCCGTCTCCTTGCAAGTAATATAGTGGGATGAAAAACGAACCCATACTTTATAGCGTAACGCCTTTCGACCTGGCGGGTCACCGGCTGAAAGTGCGGCTGACCATACCCCGGACAGACGCTGCTGCGCAGACCTTGACCATGCCTGCCTGGATACCAGGCAGCTATCTTATTCGAGATTTTTCGCGGCAGGTGGAATCGATCGAGGCCTCGTGCCGCGGCAAGCCCATCGCCATACGCAAGACGGGCAATCATAGCTGGCAATGCGAGCCCTGCCAGGGGCCGCTGCAGATCGACTATGTCGTGTATGCATGGGACTTGTCCGTGCGCGGCGCGCACATGGATGAAACCCACGCCTTCTTCAACGGCACCAGTGTTTTCCTGCGTGTGGACGGCCGCCAGGATGAGCCTTGCCACGTCAGGCTGGAGCCGCCGCCGCGGGCACGTGGATGGAAGGTGTACACCAGCCTGCCTGAAGCGCAGGGCCACGCGGGCGCCGCAAGCCGCCACGGCTTTGGCCTGTACGCGGCGCCCGACTATGACGCCCTGATCGATCACCCTGTCGAAATGGGCACGCCGCAGGTAGTTCGCTTCAAAGCCCATGGCGCAGACCATGAAATGGTGTTCACCGGCGTTGCGCCCAAGCTCGACCTGAAACGCATCGCCGCCGATGTGCAGAAAATATGCGAGGCCCAGATCGCGTTCTTCGAACCCGAAACCCGCCGTGCGCCTTTCCTGGACAGTGCCGACCGCTACGTCTTCATGACGATGATCACTGGCGACGGCTATGGCGGCCTGGAGCAT
>JAEWEH010000256.1 GCA_023389535.1 Pseudomonadota bacterium | reverse complement strand
CCCTAGCCTCAATTTGGCTGCGAACACCAGATTATGGCCAACACGGCGCAATGCATCCTTCATATTGGCATACTCGCGCCGCAGTTTCTCGCCGGGGCCGCTGCGGCGGCCTGATTCCGCCACATTGATCGACGACTCCAGGTCGTCGTCCTGCGCGACGCAGACCGGATCTATGCCTATGGCTTCCACCTTATGGTCGTAGAAACGGTCCATAGTGATGTCCAGCGGATATAGCCATTCATGAGCGTAGCTCAGCAAGGTGCGCGCGGCCGTCGGCGTAATCAGGTACCCGGTAGAGCCCGAAAATCCCTTGGCGAATTTCTTCACGGTGAAAGGCCCTATTTTTCGCAACGGGCGCCCCTTCTGATTGGGAATTTTCCGGCTGGGCTGCATCCAGACCAGGCCGTACGAGCCGGCGAATTCGGCCGCACGCCGGTAGAAGTCCATGAAGCCTGGCAGCAATATCGCGTCATCTTCCAGCACCATGATGGGCCGTCCGCTGCGCACGCATTCTTCCCATAACAAATAGTGGCTGGCGAAGCAGCCCAACTGCGGCAGGCGTAGAGGCGCGCCGGCGCCACGCAGGCGAGCGCGCTTTTTATCGTTGTATTTACGGAAAAGATAATGATCGGGCGTCTGTGCGCCATGCACCGCATCGAAGAAGTCGTATGTTAGGCCCAATTGCTGCAACTGGGACTGCATGAACGAACGCCGTTCGTGGGCGGCGGCCAAGCTGATGATATGGATGCGCGGTAGCAATCTCTAAGAGGCCGGTAGTTCAAACGGACCATGCTACACCCGTGTAACTGACAGCCAGATGAATGCTCCGCGTCCCCTGGATCCATCAGGCCGCCGCCAGGCGCTCTTGCACCGCTGCCCCCAGCAAATGTGCGGTGATCGGCGACAGCGTCCATCCAAGATGCCCATGGCCGGTGTTATAGAACACGCCCGGCCTGTTTCCGGCCCGCACGCGCGGCATCATGTCCGGCATCATGGGGCGCAGGCCCGCCCACGGTACGACCTGCGCCGTATCGACATCAGGAAAGCTGCGGCGCACCCAGTCCACCAACGGCTGTATGCGGTCGGCGCGGATATCCTTATTGAAACCGTTGAATTCCGCGGTTCCCGCGACCCGGAAACGCTGTTCGCCCAATCGGCTGGTGACGATCTTCGCCTCTTCATCCAGCAGACTGACCCAAGGGGCCGCCTGCACACTGGCGGCATCATCCAGCTTGACGGTAATGGAATAACCCTTCACCGGATAGATATTGACCCGGTCGCCCAGCATGGCGGCGAAACGCCTGCTGGCCGCACCCGCGCATATCACCACGGCATCCGCCTGCAGGCTGTCCAGATGGGCGCCCCGCCCCGGCCCGCCGTACGCACGCACCGAGCCGTCCGCATGCGGCACTTGCTGGATGCGGCTTGCGCTTGCCGGCGCCAGCGACAGACTATGCCGGTTGCCCACCGGCCGTATGGTTTGCACATCGGTGTCCATCCTGAACACGACACCCATACGCAAGCAGGCGTCGGCCAGCCCACGTGTGAACTTGTGGATGTCGCCGGTGGCGTCGCTGGGCGTATAGAAGCCACCATAGCAAGCGCGGCGCATGGCCGGCTCGATGGCCTGCGCTTCTTCGGGTGTGACCTCGTGCCGTTCCAGTCCGCCTTCGCGCAGTAGCTGACTGACGCGGCGGCCGGTCTCGAAGCTTTTACGGTCGTGATACACATGCAGGATGCCGCGCCGTTCGAGGTCGAAATCGATGCCCTCTTCCTGGGCCATGCGGTAAAGGTGTTCCCGGGCCTCGATCGCGAGCCGGGTGGTCTCTACGGTGTTGCGGCGGTAGTTGGCTACGTTGCGCACGAATTCCATCATCCAGGAATATTTATGCCAACTGAAAGCGGGATTGACCAACAAGGGGGCATCGCGCGTAAACATCCAGCGTATACCCTTGATCAGGGTCGCCGTATTGTTCCAGACCTCGGCATTGCTGGCCGATAGCTGGCCGCCGTTGGCGTAGGACGTTTCCATCCCGCAATAGCGCTGGCGATCGATGACAGTAACATCATGGCCCAGTTTGCGCAGGGCATACGCGGACGTGACGCCGGTGATACCGGCGCCGATAACGACAATATGGTGCATGCGGACTCCAAGAAAAAATGGGCCGCCGCCTTATAGCGGCGGCGCCCCATCTGTCTTGGTACCTGAGAGTTTCACCGGCGCGGCGCCGGGTTCCCCTTCGGTGGGCCATTTAAGGCCGCTCTCCAGATTGTCAGAATCATGCAGTCCTGCTGCCTGAGAGTTTCCGGGGCGGTTGCTCCGTCGGCGCCGGCTCGGGGCCGGACTCTTCTACATGATTGCGTTACGACGCAAAGAGAATACCCTTTGGCCATTAAGTGCTACAAGCCAGGGTATTTCCCAATATCAAATCCGGCTAGATCCCCATCGCGCAGCCGTCCTTGCGGTGGTCAGATGCCGCCGCATAGCCGCCGCCATCCAGGCGCATGGCGAACTGGGCGCAGCCGAATTCCAGGTCGAAACGCGGGCCGGCCTCGACATCGTGGCCGCGCTCGCGCAGGCCTTGCACCGTTTCGGCCGGCATATTCCATTCCACCCGCAACTGGCGGTTGTCGTCGGCGACACGCCAGCGCGGCGCATCGCTGGCCGACTGCGGGTTCTGTCCAAAGTCCGCCAAGCGGCAGGCCATCTGCACATGGCCCTGGGCCTGGATGGAACCGCCCATCAGGCCGAAGCTGGCCAGAGGCTGGCCGCCACGCATCATGAAGCCCGGAATAATCGTATGGAAAGGCCGCTTGCCCGGACCCACCTGATTGCAATGCCCGGCTTGCGTGCTGAAGCCACAGCCGCGGTTGTGCAGCGCGATGCCCGTGCCCGGTACCACCACACCCGAACCAAACCCCTTGAAATTGGACTGGATCAAGGACACCATCATGCCGTTCTTGTCGGCTGCGGTCAGGTAGACCGTGCCGCCCGAATGCGGATTGCCAGGGCCCGGATAAGCCGCCTTGTGCGGGTCGATGGCCCGCGCCCGGGACGCAAGGTATTTGGGGTCCAGCAGCTTTTGCGCCATGCCGGGAGACATGCAGTCGGCATCGCCAACATAAGCATGCAGATCCGCAAACGCCAGTTTCATGGCCTCGACCTGCAAGTGCACATACTCCGCCGAATCCGGCGCCAGATGTGAAACATCGAGCGAGTCCAGCATGCCCAGCGCCATCAGCGCGCCTATCCCCTGACCGTTGGGGCCGATTTCCACGACCTCCAGGTCGCGGTACGCCATGCGGATGGGTTCGACCCAATCGGCCTTATGCGCCGCCAGGTCGGCTTCCGTGATCAGGCCGCCGGTATTGCGCGCATGGGCCGCTATCGCGGCAGCCAGTTCGCCCTTGTAGAAGGCGTCCCCCTTGCTGCGGGCGATCTTTTCCAGCGTGTCGGCCTGGCCGGGGCATATAAAGCGTTCCCCCGGCAAAGGCGCGCGCCCACCCGGGGCGAAGGCATCCATGAAGCCGGGTTGCCCCGACAGTTCGCCGATTTGTGCCTGCCACTGCCTATGCACGGTGGGCGACACCAGAAAGCCGTCGCGCGCATAGCGCACGGCGGGTTCAAAATAATCCTCGAATGACAGGCTGCCGAATTTTTCCGCCAGCGCGCGCCAACCGGCCACCGCGCCCGGCACGGTCACGCTATCCCAGCCGCGTACCGGCATGGCCTGCATGCTGGCGTAGCGGTCCGGCGTCCAGGCAGCCGGTGCGCGCCCGCTGGAGTTCAAGCCATGCATGGCAGAGCCATCCCAGACCAATGCGAACAGATCGCCGCCGATGCCGTTCATGCACGGCTCGACAACGGTCAGCGCGATAGCGGTTGCCAGCGCCGCGTCCATGGCATTGCCGCCGCGCATGAACATCTGCAAGCCGGCCGCGCTGGCCAGCGGCTGCGAGGTGCTGACTACATTGTCGGCCAGGACCGGCATGCGTTGCGAGGTATAGGGGAACGACCAGAAATCCGTAGCCTTGCTCATTTTTTGCCACATAAAAGTAAAGGTACCGACGGCGAAACCGGCGCCAGGGTTCACCGGGCGCCGGCTCGCAGAGGGCGGGATTGATTAATCTATGACGTACTGGGTTGTGCTTCTGTCAGCTCGCGTTACTTGGCACTGACATTGGCCGACTTAACCACGTCGGCCCAATATTTATGCTCGTCCTCCACCACCTTTTGCAGGTCCGGCCCCGGGGCATACATCAATTGGACCGCTTGCGTGGCCAGGGAAGACTGCAGATCGGGATCGGCCAGCGCGCGCTTCAATGCCGCGGACACGGTTTCCAACACATCCGCCGGCGTGCCCTTGGGGGCGAACAGGCCGAAGCGATTGTCCGGGATCACGTTTTCGACGCCAGCCTCGCCCAAAGTCGGGACATCCGGCAACAGCGCCACGCGCGCGGGCGAAGCCACGGCCAGATAGCGCAAGCGGCCGCCCTTAGCCAAAGGCATGGAGCCCGTCACGCTGTCGAACATCATGGTTGCCGTGCCATTGGCGACATCCGGCAGCGCCTGCACGCTGCCCTTGTAGGGAACGTGCGTGATCTTCAAACCGTAGCGGGCCGTGAACAACTCGCCTTCCAGGTGCGACAGCGTGCCCACCCCTTGCGATGCATAGTTGTAGTCACCGGGCGCGGCCTTGATGTACTCGATCAGTTCTTTCACTGTCTTGACCGGCAAGGTGGCCGGCACCACCAATGCATGCGGAACGTACCCAATCAAGCCGATGGGTTCGAAGTCCTTTGCCAGATGGGCTTGCTGATCCTTATAGATAGCCGCGGCAATCGCCTGATTGGTCGTGGCGGCCAGATACAGCACGTAGCCATTGTTCGGCGCCCGCGCGCCTGCCATCAGGCCGATCGCCCCGCCGGCGCCCGGCTTGTTATCCACCACCACGGACTGGCCCAATTCCGTGGACAGGCGTTGGCCCACCGCGCGCGCCAGCACGTCGGTCGCACCCGCCGGCGGAAAGGAAATCACCACTTGGATGGGCTTTTCAGGGTAAGCGGCCTGCGCCCCCATGGATACTGCCAGGCCGAACATCGCAAGCCACTTCCGGCCGCGTGCTGCTAAAAACTTCATTCTGATCTCCTCCAGAGCTCCAGTGCCCTGCGCAATTATTGATTAGCTCATAGACCATACTCTTGCGCGATGGTTAAATCAATTTGATCTTTTAAACTACAGATAAAAATAGTTTATGCATGCGGGAAGAGCGGCGCCGTAATCACGCGCGGCGCCGGCGCATCAGTCCCGCTGGATTCATTCACACCGGGCTTCTACGAGCTATGTCCTGTGCGCCAGCACCAGCGTGCAGGTACTGTCCTATGAACAGCGCTCACGGCCGCTTGACTGGTATATGAAGTTAAAGCTGCCTGGTATTGGCAGCCCTGCGGACACGGCGATCACCCAGATTCAAGGTGTAGTAGTAGCGATCCGAACGGTAGTAAGACCGGAAAAGCACCAAAGGTTCGCCTTCCCGGTCCACAAAAAACCGCGTCAGCAACAACAAAGCCGCACCGCGGTCCGTCTGCAATTGAGCGGCGAGATCATCATTGGCGAGCGCCGCCTCGATCAGCTCGCGCTCTTCGAAATAAGCAATAGCAAGCGTTTCGTCGAGTTCGCGCATAATGGACGTCCGGCTTAAGTCCAGACGCGCCAATTTCTGGCCCATGTCTACCGGCAAGTATGCATCATGCAGCGCCAGCGGCACGCCGCCAAAATAGCGCAAGCGCCGGATACAGAAAATCTCTTCCCCGGGCGGCGCGAACAGCGACGCCTCTTGAGGAGCGGGTATGGCTTGCGCGAGCAACACCTTCGCGTGGGTGTCCAGGCTCAAGGCGCTGAAATCCTCGGTCAGGCCCGTCAAGCGCTCGTCCAGGCCCCCTTCCGGCCTGCGCACCAGGAAGGTGCCTTGAGCACGGTGGCGCTCGATCAGCCCCTGGTTCTCGAACTCGCGCAATGCTTCCCGGACGGTCTCGCGCGACACCCTGAACTCATCGCACAATGCCTGCTCCGACGGCAGCCGGTCGCCCACCTGATAATCTTTCAGCATCCGCTTGCGCAGGATCTCGCGCAACTGCAAATACTTGGGAAATGGATTGAAGAGCTTGCGCTTACGGTTTTGCATGAACGACGATTCAGTCAATGAAAATAAATAGCCCAGATAAAACATCTGGGCTATCCCCTTATGCCAATACCTGAGGACTCTTCATAGAGCCGGCGCCGGTATTGCGTCGGGCGCTACATTGCACAAGCCAGCCG
>JAEWEH010000068.1 GCA_023389535.1 Pseudomonadota bacterium | reverse complement strand
AAGTATCAGTGAACGGCGGCAAGGACTGGCAAAAGGCCCAGTTCGTCGGTCCTGATCTAGGCCCCTACGCATGGCGCGAATTCGTACTGTCCGCAAAGCTGGAACCCGGTACCCACCAGCTAGCAAGCCGGTGCACCAACGCCGACGGCAAATCGCAGCCCGAAGAGCGCCTGGAGAACAACCGCGGCTATATCAACAACAGCTGGCGCGACCATATGGTCGAAATCAAAGTCGCATAAACGCAGGGCGCGACTTACGGAAAGCCCGGCGCAGGCCGGGCTGCCCAGACTTTGTTTTGCTTAAGCAATCTATGCCCCTTGTCTGGGGCATCATTTTTTTACAGGAAGTGAAAATGAAACATCTCGCATTGTCCAGGATGGCCGGTGTGCTGCTGATGACTGTGGCTGGCGCCGCTTGGGCCTCCGGGCCGGATGCGGCGCAACTGGAAAAGGGCAAGACTTTGTTCATGACCGGCGCGGTGCCCGCCTGTGCCGTATGTCATGCCTTGCAGGACGCAGGCGCTACAGGCGCCATCGGACCGGATCTGGACGAACTGAAGCCCGACCTGGAAAGGGTGAAGAAAGTTTTGGTGGATGGCGCAGGCAGCATGCCGTCATTCGCCAACACGCTGGACGAAGCATCGCGCGACGCGATCGCAGCCTATGTGGTGCACGCTACGGGCGGCGGGAAATAAGGCAGCAAGCGGCTGAATGCCGCAATACTAAGACAGAAAGGGGCGCATTATGCGCCCCTTTCCTTTGTGTGCCGATTGCCGTCCCGGGCACAGAGGTCAACCGATCTCCGCGCTGGGGTCGTCCTTCTTGACGGGCTTGACCAGGTCTTCGCGTTTGACGCCCAACCACATCGAAATAGCCGCCGCCACAAACACGGACGAATAGATACCGAACCAGATGCCTATGGTCAGCGCCAGGGAAAAGTTGTGCAGCGTGGGGCCGCCGAAGAAGAACATCGAGAGCACCACCATTTGCGTCGACCCGTGGGTGATGATGGTACGCGAGATGTTCTGGGTGATCGACAGGTCGATGATGCCCGACACCGACATCTTGCGCTGCTTGCGGAAGTTTTCACGAATCCGGTCCATCACCACGACCGATTCGTTCACCGAATAGCCCAATACCGCCAGCACCCCGGCCAGCACCGACAGCGAGAATTCCCACTGGAAGAAGGCGAAGAAGCCCAGGATGATCACCACGTCGTGCAGGTTGGCAATGGCGCAGGCCAGGGCCAATTTCCATTCGAAACGAAAGCCCAGGTAGATCACGATGCCGCACACCACGAAAAGCAAGGCCATCAGCCCGTTATGCAGCAGTTCCTGGCCGACTTGCGGGCCGACGAATTCGACGCGGCGCAAGCTGGCATCGCTGTGCTTGGCCTGCAGCGCCTGCATGACGGCTTCACTTTGCTTGCCGGCGTCCTGACCGTCGCGCGCGGGCAGTCGGATCATGATGTCTTGCGACGTGCCGAAGTTCTGCACCTGGAAGTCGGTATAGCCCAGGCCCTGCAAAGAGTCGCGCACGTCGTCCACCTGCACCGATTGCTGGTAGTGGACTTCCATGACCGTGCCGCCGGTGAACTCGATGGACAGATGGAAACCGCGCAGCACGATGAAAGCCACCGCTGCGATGAAGGTGATCAGACTGATCAGGTTGAGCACCAACGCATGCCGCATGAACGGGATGGTGCGATGAATACGAAAAAATTCCATGATGCGATGCCTGTATTGGGGTGGGCGCCGTAAGTGCGGCTGCGTTACTTTTGCTCGGGCTTCCAGACCTGGCCGATCGAGATGCTTTGCAAGCGCCGCTTGCTGCCATACCAGAGATTGACCAGCGCGCGCACGCCCACGACCGACGAGAACATGGACGTGAGGATGCCGATGCAGTGGACCACCGCGAAGCCGCGTATGGGACCGGTGCCGAAGGCCAGCAGGGCGACGCCGACAATCAGGCTGGTCAGGTTGGAGTCGAAAATCGTCGCCCAGGCGCGATCAAAGCCCAGGTTGATGGCCTGCTGGGGCGTGGCGCCATTGCGCAGTTCCTCGCGTATGCGTTCATTGATCAGCACGTTGGCGTCGATCGCCATGCCCAGCGTCAGCGCGATGGCGGCGATGCCCGGCAAGGTCAGCGTGGCCTGCAGCATGGATAAAACGGCCAGCAGCAGGAGCACGTTGAACGTCAGGCCCAATGCCGAGAACAGCCCCATCAGGTGATAGTAAATAATGATGAAGGCGACGATGGCCAGGAAGCCGTACAGGGTTGCGTCGAAGCCCTGCTTGATGTTGTCGGCGCCCAGGCTGGGGCCAATGGTGCGCTCTTCGATGATCTCCATCGGTGCGGCCAGGGCGCCGGCGCGCAGCAGCAGCGCCGTGTCGGCCGCTTCCTGGGCGGTCATGCTGCCGGTGATCTGCACCTGCCCGCCGGGAATTTCGCTGCGAATGACGGGGGCGGTGACGACCTGGCCCTTGCCCTGTTCGAACAGGACGATGGCCATGCGCTTGTTGATGTTGTTGCGCGTGACATCGCGGAAGATGCGCGCGCCCTTCGAATCCAGCGTCAGGTTGACCGAAGGTTGCTGGGTCTGCTGATCGCGTCCCGGCTGTGCGTCTTGCAGGTTCTCGCCCGTCAGGATGACCTGGCGGCGCAGCAGCAGCGGCCGTCCGTCGCGATCGGTATAGCGTTCCAGGCCGAAGGGCACGGTGCCGGCATTCAGGGCCGCCATGGCGCTGGGCGAATCATCGACCATGCGAATTTCTAGTGTAGCGGTGCGGCCCAGGATTTCCTTGGCCTTGGCGACATCCTGCACGCCCGGCAATTGCACGACGATGCGGTCGGCGCCTTGCTGCTGGATGATGGGTTCCGCTACGCCCAGTTCGTTGATCCGGTTGTGCAGAGTAGTGATGTTTTGCTTCAGGGCATTGGCCTGCACCTGGGTGATGGCGGTTTCCGTCAGCCTGCCGGTAAGTGAGTAGCGCCCGCCGTCGCCGCCGGTCGCCGTGAAGGCCATGTCAGGCAGCGTGCGGCGCAGCTCGGATGCCGCGGCGTCGCGTGCGTCGGTGCTGTCAAAAGTGGCGACGATCGACATGTCGTTGCGCTCTACGCCGGTCGTGGCGATTTTCGCCTCGCGCAGCGAACTGCGCACATCGTTGGCCAGGGAATCGTAGCGGCCTGTCAAGGCACCCTGCATGTCGACCTGGAGCAGGAAGTGAACCCCGCCGCGCAGGTCCAGGCCCAGGTACATGGGATTGGCGCCCAGGGCGGACAGCCAGTTCGGCGAAGCCGGCAACAAGTTCAGCGCCACCGTATAGCTTGGGTCGGCCGAATCCGGATTCAGCGATTTTTCAATGAGGTCTTTGGCCTTGAGCTGGACGTCGGTGCTTTCGAAGCGGACCCGCACGGTGCCTACGGGCCCGTTCTGTTCATAGAACGCGCCCGTGGCCGGGATGTTGTTGGCCTTGAGCAGCTCTTCGACACGTCCGAGAACGCTATTGTCGACTTTGACCGTGGATTTGGCCGCCGCTATCTGGACAGCAGGCGATTCCCCAAAAAAATTCGGTAGCGTATACAGCGCCCCGATCACCAGGGCTGCCAGTACGATGAGGTATTTCCAGAGAGGATATCGATTCATTGGGGATCAACAGTCTAAAGCGGGAAAAGAGCCCCAGACCGCGATCCGGGGTGAGCGCTGCGGATCAGAGCGCTTTGATGGTGCCCTTGGGCAGGACGGAAGTGACCGCGGTGCGCTGCACGATGATTTCGACGGGTTTGTCGGCCAGGTTGGCAACGTCGACCGTGATGTAGCTTTCGCTGACTTTGGTGATCCGGCCCAGCACGCCGCCCGACGTAATGACTTCATCGCCTTTGGCCAGGGCCGACACCATGTTGCGGTGTTCCTTCTGACGCTTCATCTGAGGGCGTATCATCAGGAAATAC
>JAEWEH010000248.1 GCA_023389535.1 Pseudomonadota bacterium | reverse complement strand
CACCTCCGGTTCGACCGGCAAGCCCAAAGGGGTGCAGCTGAGCCACGCCGGCCAGATCTGGGCGCTGGAAGCCACCCTGCCGCCCAGCAGCGTGGGCGGCGAGCGCGTGCTGATTGCTCAGCCCTTGTTTCACATGAACGGCCTGATCACAGCCAAGCGCTGTTTTGCGGGGGGACATATGATCGTCCTGCAACCCGCCTATGACACCCAAGCGTACGCGCAAGCACTGCACGACTATCGCATCACAATGCTGACAGCCGTCCCGACAATGTTCGCCCGCCTGCTCAATCACCCCGAATTGCTGGAAGGCAAGGATTTTTCCGCCTTGAAGCGCCTGACCTTGTCCTCCGCGCCGATGACCGCGACCCTGTTCGACCGCGTGCGGACGCTGCTGCCACACGCCTTCATCCGCTACGGTTACGGGACCACTGAAGCGGGCGCGGGCATGTTCGGCATGCATCCAGACGGTCTGCCGCTGCCGCAGCTATCATTAGGTTATCCGCTGCCCGACCTGGAATGGAGACTGCAGGATGCCGCAGGAGAAGCTAATGAGCAGGAGGGCGAGCTGGTTGTACGCTGCCCTGCCGTGATGCTTGGATATCACAATAATCCCGAGGCGACTGCGAAGGTGCTTGACGCCGATGGCTGGTATCACACTGGCGATGTACTGCGCCGCGACCCGCAGGGATTCTTCTATTTCGTGGGCCGGGCCGACGATATGTTCGTGTGTTCCGGCGAGAATATCTATCCCGGGGAAGTCGAGAAGATGCTGGAACGCCATCCCGGTATCCGGCAGGCTTGCGTAGTCCCCATGCAAGACGAAGAAAGGGGTGCGATCCCGGTGGCATTCATTCTGCGTGCTCGCGGCAGTGGACTAACCGAGGACGACGTGCGCCAGTATGCGCTGGCCAACGGTCCCGCTTACCAGCATCCGCGCCGGACGGTCTTCGTGGAAGACTTTCCTCTGGCCGGCACCAACAAGGTAGATCGCGCTGTGCTGATCCGGCAAGCGGCCGAATTACGATCGGAATCGGCATGAACGGCCGATCATCGACCGCCGATCTTAGCGGCAAGCAGGCCTTGGTAACAGGCGCCAGCCGCGGCATAGGCGCAGCCATCGCCTGCAGCCTTGCGCGGCAAGGCGCCCAAGTGGCGGTGCACTATGGGCGCGACCATGCGGCTGCCAAAGCCGTGGTCGATCGTATCGGTGAGGCGGGTGGCCGCGCCTTTCCTCTGCAGGCCGATCTGTCCACTAGCCAGGGTGCCCGTGGACTGCTGGCTGCCTACGCCGACGCCGTCGACGCACACCCGGCAGAGCCTTGCTTGGACATCTTGGTGAACAACGCCGGCATCGGCATGCGCGTGCCGATGGAAGACCTGGATGAAAAGCAGTTGGACTCCGTGCTGCAAATCAATTTCAAATCACCTTTCTTCATCATGCAAGCCGCGGCGCCATGCTTGCGCGATGGCGGACGCATCATCAACATTTCGTCCATGGCCTCCCGCGTGTCGCCTCCTGGCATGGTAGCTTATGCCGCGTCCAAGGCTGCGCTGGAAACAGTGACCACCGCGCTGGCCAAAACCCTGGGCCCGCGCGGCATCACCGTCAATGCGGTGCTACCCGGTGCCACCGAAACAGACATGAACATTGCCGTACGCGACCCCGCGCAACGTGAACGCATCATCAGCAGCGTGGCACTGCGCCGCATCGGTCGCCCAGAGGACGTATCCGACGTGGTGCTGTTTCTTGCCAGCGAGCAGGGCCGCTGGGTGACAGGCCAGCGGCTGGATGCAAGCGGTGGGCAGCAGATTTGACCTTGGCCGTTCCATGAAGACTGACAAGACTGACAGACGCCTTATGGGTTGATACGGCAACTCAGTCGCCTGGTTGGAAAAGTGGATGCGACTAAAGGACCAGTCCATTCCGTCCCGCGTGCAACAAGCAATCCTTGAAGGCGGATGTCAATCTATGCTTGGCACTGTCCATGGGTTGGGCCAGGACCACCGAACGGGTCAGGCCGGGTTCCCCAAACGGCACCGCCCTAAGCTTGTGCAGGCGCAGGAAACTGCGCGAGCTCAAGGGAATAATGGATACCCCCAAACCATAGCGCACCATCTGCCCGATGGCTTCCAGCGAATCCAGCTCCATGATGGGGTTGGTCAACAGCTTGCGCCGCTGCAAGTCTTCTTCGATGATGCGGTTCACCCAGAAGTGCCGGTTGAAGCGGATGTACGGAAAGGCGCGCAGCAAGGCGCGGTCCCCCTGTTCCAGCGCCGCGGCCGGCGCAATGACCACTATCGGCTCTTCGGTAAAGGGCGTCCACTGCAGGTCCGCTAAAGGGGTCTGTGGTTCGCTGACTATCGCCGCATCCAGTTCCCTGCGCCGCAAGCGCTCGGCCAGGGCTGGCGACAAACCGTGCTCCAGGCGAATCTGCGCCCTGGGATGCGCCTTGCGAAAGGCAATCAGCGCCTTGGGTATGACCCCGGTCAGCGCCGTGGGGATCGCACCGATGTTCAGCACACCCGTCAGGTCTTCCGACGAAGAAACGGCTTCGTACAGCTGTGAATAATGCGTCATCAGTTCCCGCGCGCGCGCCACCAGCGCATGGCCCTGGGGCGTCAACTGCGCCGGTTTGCGGGCACGATTCAACAGCGTCGTCTTGAATTCATTTTCCAGCTTGGCGATCTGCGCCGCCGCGGCGGGCACACTTAAAAATACCCGTTCCGCCGCAGCCGAAATGCTGCCGTGTTCGGCTACCGCGATCAAGGTCTTGAGTTCCCGTATCGACATCGTTTTGTCCTCGTATCCACCGCGCGGTTCCGCGTACTGGCGGCAAGGTAATTTTTGTTTTTCTTAACTAAAACAACCAATAATACAGAAAAACAAAATACGCGGCGTTGCTAGACTATTTTCCTACCCATCGCATCCCAGGAGAGGAAATGAGCAGCACACCCGCAGGAAGATTCACCGGCCGCGTGGCCGTCGTTACCGGAGGCGCCAGCGGCGCCGGCGCAGCCATATGCCGCGAATTCGCCGACCAAGGCGCCGTGGTCGTCATCGCCGACCTGAACATCGCCGCAGCCCGGAAACTGGCCGAAGAATTGGGCGCCGGCCGTGCGCACGCCATTGCCGTGGACATCACCGACTCCACCAGCGTCGCCTCCCTGGCTCAGCAGGTCGAGCAACAGTGCGGCCGTCCCGCGGACATCCTCGTCAACAACGCGGGCGTACGCATCGTCAAACCCCTGCTGCAGCATACCGACCAAGACTGGGAAAAGATGATCAGCATCAATCTGACCGGCCACTTCTACTGCACACGCGCCTTCGCGCCGGCCATGGTCAAACGCGGCTGGGGCCGCATCATCAACATCGCCTCTATCGCCAGCTTCGTCGGGCGGCCCGACCGCGCCGCCTACTGCGCTGCCAAGTCCGGCGCGCTGGGCCTGACGCGCGGCGCCGCCGTCGACCTGCGCCATAGCGGCGTCACCGTCAACGCCATCGCGCCCGGATCCATCGCCACCCCGCTGAATGCCGA
>JAEWEH010000490.1 GCA_023389535.1 Pseudomonadota bacterium | reverse complement strand
GGCACATTCCTGTCAGCAACCTGTACGAAGTGTTCGTTCTTTTCGCCCTGATCACGGCGCTGTTCTATTTGTACTATGAACGGCGCTACGCCACGCGCGCACTGGGCGGTTTCGTGCTGATGGTGATCAGTTCGGCGGTCGTATTCCTGTTGTGGTATTCGTTTACCCGCGACGCCTTCCAGATACAGCCGTTGGTCCCCGCCCTGAAAAGCTGGTGGATGAAGCTGCACGTGCCGGCCAATTTCATCGGTTACGGTACCTTTTCGCTGGCGGCCATGGTGGGTTTTGCCTACCTGGTGAAGGAAAACGGACAGACGCGTTCGCTGGGCAAACTTGCACCGCTATTTTTATTGGGTGCTATCTTGTGTGCCGAGCCCATGGTGTTCGGGTCCGGCGAGCTTTCAGCGACCTGGATGCTGTATTTTGGCCTGGGTGCGATCATTGTCGGCCTGATTCTCGCTTTCCGCGGCCCCATAGCCAGCAAACTGCCGTCGCTGGAGATCCTTGACGATATCATGTACAGGGCCATTGCCGTGGGTTTTGCCTTCTTCACGGTTGCCACCATACTGGGGGCGCTATGGGCGGCCGATGCCTGGGGCACGTACTGGCAGTGGGACCCTAAAGAAACCTGGGCGCTGATTGTCTGGCTGAATTATGCCGCGTGGCTGCACATGCGGTTGATGAAGGGCTTGCGCGGCACGATGGCGGCCTATTGGGCTTTGGCGGGCCTGCTGGTCACCAGCTTTGCCTTTCTGGGCGTGAACATGTTCCTTTCAGGCTTGCACTCTTACGGCGAACTATAAAAGAAACCAAAAAGGAAAGCGGCGGGCCGCCATGGGCGCGGTCCCGGGCCGATCGGATTTCCGGTGCAGCTGGCCTGGATCCTCGAACAATGTTCGGGCCCAGGCCTGTATTTTGACTACCAGGCGCGGCCTTCGGGGCGGTTCTCCCTTAATGCGTGGCTACGATGCATGGCGCCAATACATTTGTGTTTCTTTGTTGGTGAATACAACCAAATGTTGTAGAATTTACAACAGTATGTCCTTACGAGTCACAACGGCTCATGTGCGAACCCCGCGGCTTCCGTAGCCAACTTCGTTTGCTGCAGAGAACACTATGTCTGTAATAGCAGAGCCCCCCGGATTCAAGGCCAGGGGGAATATCTTGGCAGTAGAGGCGCTGGCGGCCCAACTGAACATACTGCAGTTGTTTCTTCCCCTGGATGGCTGGCTAGTCGCCTGGCTCGACGGCGAAGCGTGGGATGCACTGGCTTCCCGGGGCGTATTCGAAGCTGCCCCGGTTTCCTGCTTGGCGGCATTGCTCGATGCGGGCGAGCCGCCGCCCGACGATTACTTTCAGTGGCGCGTCCTGACCGAGGCCGAATCGACCCTGCTCCAGCCCTATATGCCGGCGCATACCGGGTATCTTGTGTTGGCGACGCTGCGGGATGCTGAAGGCCGCAAACTCGGGCGCATATGCGGCTTTTCGGGCCAGCCACCGGGGTCGCGGCTGTCCCTGTGCGTGGGCAAGCTGCAGCTGTGCCAGGCGGCCATGGCGGCGACCCTGGCTCTGCAAGACGAACTGGGCGTGGCGGATCAATTGGTCATCGAAATGCAGCGCGACGCATTTATCGATCCGCTTACCGGGGTCTTCAACCGGGCTGGCTGGATCAATCGGCTGGCCTATATCGATGCCGTGTTGTCACGCACGCAGGAAGACGCCGCAGTTGTCATGCTGGATCTGGATTTCCTGAAGGTCGTCAACGATACTTGCGGCCATTCCGCGGGCGACGATTTGCTGCGGCTGGCCGCGCAAACCATCTCTTCCACTTTGCGCAGTTCTGATTCCGTAGGCAGGCTGGGCGGCGACGAGTTCGGCGTGGTGGTGCAAAACGCCACGCCTGTGGGGGCTGCCGTCCTGCTTAGCCGACTGCGGCAAGCCCTTGCAAAAGTAGGCGTAAAGATTTCCCTGGGCATGGCATTGAAGTCAGAAAGCGGGTCATTGAAGCAGGCGATGCAGCTGGCCGATGAACGCATGTATATCGAAAAACGGAAAAAGCCCGCCCCGATCGGCAGCAGGCAGGTCTTGCAGCCCGCGCCTGCGTTCGCCGGACCAACGTAAGCTGATCATCCAGCCGGCCACCCGGCGTCAGCGCCATGCTGCCAAGGTCTAGCGTAGCCCGGTGCGTCCGCCTTCGGCCAGCTTCTCGATGAATTCCCGTGCGCCCGGTGTGGCCGCCAAGTCGGCGATCGTGGCCGCATTCAATATATCGATGGGCGACCTTGCCTTCGAAATGGCAAAGCCCTGCACATAGTCCACGCCCATATGACGCAATGCCTCCATCGTCGGCGCGTCTTCAACCCATTCCGCGATGCTGGTCATGCCTAAATTACGTGCGAGTTCCACGATGGTCCTGACAATGGCAATATTGGTAGTATTGGCCAGCATGTCTTTGATCAGGGCGCCGTCGATCTTGATGGCATCGGCCCGCAGTTCCTTCAGATACGCAAAAGACGTATAGCCCGCGCCAAAGTCGTCCAAGGCGATACGTACCCCCATGGATTGCAGGCGTTTCATGAATTCGCGTGAACGTTCCAGGTCCTGCAGCGCCACGCCTTCGGTGATTTCCACGCACAAACGCTTGGTCAAATGTTCGTAACGGGCCAGTATGCCGAAGAAAGACTCGACGAACTTCTTGTCGTTCAGGGACACGCCGCTTAGGTTGATGTTGACGAACTCCGTCGTGGACAAGCGCTTTTCGTGTTTGGAAAGCCATTCCAGCGTTGCCGAGAACACCCATTTGTCGATGATGGAAATCGTCCCGCTTTCTTCGGCCGAGGCAACGATTTTTCCGGTAGGCACGACGGCGCCGGTGGAATCCCTGACCCGCAACAGGACTTCGAAGTTCAGCGACTGCAAGGGCTTGGCCAGCGACATGATGGGCTGCAGTTCCAGATACAGCCCGCGCGGCGAGTCGCCCCCTTCCAGTTGGTCGATCAGGCGCAGTTCTTCGTTGTGGTCCTGTAGCCCGCGTGAATCCTGCTCATAGACCACCATTTCTTCGTGTTGCTTGCGCGCTTCGCGGCAGGCGTGGTTAGCGGCGGAAATGGCGTCCTTGGCGCTCATGTGCTCGTTCACTTCGACGACCCCGATCGCGCTCTTGACCTGGAACGCACGGGTGCCCACATAGAACGCCGAGGTGTTCAGGCCCTCGATAATGCGGCGCGCCGCTTCGCGTGCCTGATCCGCTGTGGAGTTGGGAAACAGGATGATGAACTCGTCGCCGCCTATGCGCCCGAGTTGCTGCGCTTCGGACAGCGTGGACTTGATCCGTTCGCACACCTGCTTCAAGACCTCATCGCCTGCCGTATGGCCGAACAGGCCGTTGATGCGTTTGAAATGGTCAAGATCCAGGTAGGCCAGCGCACAGGGTTCCCCCTCTTTGATGCTGCGCAGGGATTTGTCCAGGGCCTTTTCTATGCCGCGCCGATTCAAGACTTCGGTAAGCGGATCGTTATCGGCCAGCAGCCGCAACTGGTTGATGGTGCGCGTGCGTGCGGTGATGTCTTGTAAAGAGCCCTCGATGGAGCCCAATGCGAATGCAGCGCGCAGCACGAAATTTTGCGGACCCTGGGGGTTCTTGGCGTTATCCAGGCGCTTGATTTCGACCTCTTCCCCGGCCTGCGTCATTTGGGCCAGTTTTTCCCAGTCCTGCTCGTCGAAAAAGTCGCCCCAACGGGGGCTTGCGTTGCCGGCCAGCGGCAAGCCCAGCATTTGGTCCAGCACAGGATTGGTCCGTTGGAAAACATGGGCTTCATCCAGGGTAAACAGGCCGATGGGGGTGACCGCATAGTTGTTGATGAGCTCGTTCTGGGCGCGTATGCGTTCGCGGCGATCTTCGCTCATGCGTTCCGCTACCGCCAGCGCCACCATGACGTTGGACAACAACAAGGCGATGACGCTATTGAATGCGTCAAGAAAGTGCGTGCGCCCGAACAGCACCAGCAAGATGCCTGACAGCATGACGCACAAGGCCATGCTGAGCGACACGATGTGCCACATCCAGATGCGGGAACGAGTGCTATACACCATGCGGGCGAGCAGGAATGCCGCCGTCAGTATCCCGTAGCCGCACACCACCCACATCACGGGCTGGAACCACTTATAAGGCAGGAACAGGGCGGCGGCCAGCTGTAGCAGGCCGGCCCATTGCGCCACCCGCAACAGCCGGGAATAGCTGCTGCCGCGGCTGTGCCGGAACAGCTGGGTCAGTAGGGTGTAGGTAAGCAGGTAGTAGGCCGCGACGGTAACCTGCCGTATGAAAGGCAGCCATTCAAGCGGGATGGCCCGGCCCAGCCACTGCGTATCCCAGCCCATGGCGTAGGCGCCCAGGCGCAGATTGCCCATCAGCCAGGCCGCGAGCAGCAGATAAATACTTTGCCTGTTCGTGATGGCGATGACCACCATGAATAGCGAGATGGTCAGCAGGCCGCCTTCCAACAGGCTGATGTTGCGTTCCGAGCGGCTGGTCGCCTTGCGCAGATCAGTGATCGACCATAGGTTAACGGTCAGCGTCGCGGGATCGGCGAAGGCGGCGCGGCACAGTATTTCGATCGGAAGCCGGGATCGCCCCAACATGACGGAAAAGCCTTGCATGGACGAACGCAGCGAGCCGGTGGTCGTGCTGCGGTCCGCTGTCCCCAGGCTTTGCAGGGTATCGGTGCGCCAACAATCCAGCGACTGCGCCAGGCGGTCCGGCATGTCGATGGCCGATTCGCCCAGTTCGGCGATGGCCGGTACATCCGTCAGGAACCAGGCGGTGGATGCCACCGCGCCACGCGTGGCCATGGGCTCTTGCCGCAGGGCGGCCAGTGCATCGGCAGGGCGTAGCGCAGCGCCGCCCTCGTTGAGCATCTGGAAGGGCAGCGGGCGCCCGTAAGTGGTTGGATAGCGTTCGTTGAGTCCGAGCAGGGCAAGCACCGACCCGACGACCAATGCCGCCGGTATCAAATAAAGCGACAGGTAATAAACCAGCCGGTTACCCAAGGTAGCGAACTTCCTGGTGTGACTGAGGCAAAACAATTTTAAGGACATGATCCGCTTGCGCCAACTATTTTGCCCCGTAAGCTATCCGTGATGGGTATGTGCCAAAGTATTATGCCTACGCATAATACTCGAAACAGGCATCGGCACGGCCCTGTTCCGCGACAAGGAAAACCCTGTAAACGCAGCGGCCGGGCGCGGATCGCCGTCTCGACTTGTATCTTTACGGCACATTCCGGCCATTCTTTATATCGTTTTTATCAGCTCGCTGTCGCTATGCGGGGCCGGGCGTCATTGCAGCGGATTGCGCCGGGCACACGTTCAGTCGGGCAGCATCACTTCGCTGGAAAACAGGCTTTCCAGTGTCTCGCGCGGGCGCACGACATGCACCGCCCTATCGTCGACCATGATCTCGGCTGCCCGCGGCCGGGTGTTGTACTGGCTGGCCATGGTAAAGGCATAGGCGCCCGCGGACATGATGGCCAGCAGGTCATCCTGCTGTACGTCAAGTTGCCGGTCGCGCGCCAGCCAGTCCCCGCTTTCGCAGATGGGGCCTACGATATCGTAGGCGAGGGCGGGGCCGTCTGCGTTTCGCGGATTGACCGGCATGACACCGTGCCAGGCGTCGTAGAGCGTCGGGCGTATCAAGTCGTTCATCGCCGCGTCGACAATGGCGAAGTTCTTCGCCGGGCTGTGCTTGAGATACTGTACGGTCGTCAGCAAGACCCCGGCATTGCCGACCAGCGAACGTCCGGGCTCCAGCACAAGTTCCAGATGGCCCAGGCCGTGGGCGTCCAGCGCGATGAAGACTTGGTCCAGCAGCGCCGAAGGGTGCAGCGGGGTTTCGTCGGTATAGCGTATGCCGATGCCGCCGCCCAGGTCCAAATGCTTTAGCTGGATGCCCTGCTCGGCCAGCCGCTTGATCAGGGTGATAAGCTTGTCCAGTGCGTCCAGGTAGGGATCGACTTCGGTAATCTGCGAGCCAATATGGCAATCGACCCCGACGATGTCCAGATTGGGCAGGGAAGCCGCCTTCTGGTAGACCGCCAGCGCGCTTTCGATCGCAATGCCGAATTTATTTTCCTTCAGCCCGGTCGAAATATAGGGATGGGTG
>JAEWEH010000247.1 GCA_023389535.1 Pseudomonadota bacterium | reverse complement strand
GTGGTCGGTCAGTTCGTTGATGCGGGCCGTCAGCAGCGCAACCTGCACTTCTGGGGAGCCGGTATCGCCTTGCGCGCGTTGAAATTGCGCAACGATGTCAGATTTTTTGATGTCAGCAACAGACATTATTTAGCCTCATTTACATGCGACAGGACCGAGGTGCCCTGACGTGAGTGATTAAACAAACTACAATTATTTGCGCCAGGGCCTCTGCCATGCAGCGCCTTAGCGTAAGGTCTTCCCGCAGCCTTCGATACACGGATTGGCGAACGGAAAGTGTGCATTATACCGGAAAGGCCGGGCATTCACCGGCGGCCATTTCCTCGACAGCATGCCCCAGGGCCGGATGGGCAATATGACAAATGATCGGAGCGCCATGAATACATCCGTTCTTACACGCTACGCCCGAATCGGCACAACCAGCATGGCGTTGGCGTTGCTGGCCGCCTGCAGCAACATGGCGCAGATGCCTCCCGGCACCCCGCTGTACCAGGTAGAAGCCAAGTATGGAAAAGCCAATTTTTCATGCCAGGACGCGAATGGGCAACGGCTGATCTGGACCCAGCAACCTTATGGGCAGTACGCCTGGGGCACTCATGTGGACGCCGCGGGGAACACCGACCGCATCCAGCCCTTGCTGACCGACGAGCATTTCCGCTTGTTGGCGTCGGGTACTTGGACGGCCGATAAGGTGCGCTGTGAATTCGGCCCGCCCGTCGAGATCAGCAGGGTGGGCCTGCCCTCTTCGACCCAGATCGTCTGGAGCTACCGCTATCGCCAGGCCGGGGCCTGGAACTCACTGATGTATGTCTATTTCGGCTCGGACGGCGAACGGGTCACGCGCTTTCATCCCGGACCGGACCCCATGTTCGACCGGGACAACTTCTGGCTTCCCTGAGCCCCGCCTCTTGGCAGGCGCCAGGAATGGCGCCGGACCGGGCGTGCATAGCGCCCACCGCAGGCGCCTTCCTGGCCTTGACGGCCTACGCCTAGCGCGTATCCTGACCCTTGTCGGCGGGCGGGGCGACCGGCTCGCGTTGACTACCGGGGACGTCGGGGCGATTGCCGCCCAGCTCGGGCGACTGGAAGGTGTGGGTAGGGTTGAATGAGTGTTCTGACCCATCTGCAGCTGGAGTCTCGGCGCCTTCGTGGCGCAGACGTGTAAGGTGGCGGGCGCGGCGCCAGCGCCACAGCATGATGAACCAGCCCGACAGACCGTAAACCACGAACAGGCCAAACAGCACAATGGGCGGGTCGCTGGACACGAATACGAACGCCGCCACCACGAGCAAGATGACCCAGAATGGAACGCTGCGGCCCAGGGCAAAGGTTTTGCCGCTGTAGAACGGGGCGTTGGTCACCATGGCGATGCCGGCATAGACAGTAAAGACGAAAGCCAGCCATTCTATGGTGCGGCTTTCGAGCAAAAGCTTATTGTCGACGGCCAGCCACAAGAAGCCCGCCACCAGCGCAGCCGCAGCGGGACTGGGAAGGCCCTGAAAGAAGCGCTTGTCCACCACCCCGATATTCGTATTGAAGCGCGCCAGACGCAGCGCCGCCCCCACTACGTAGATAAAGGCGGCCAGCCAGCCCCATCGACCCAGATCTTGCAGCGCCCATTCATACATGACCAGTGCCGGCGCGATACCGAACGAAGTCATGTCGGACAGCGAGTCGTATTGCTCGCCGAATGCAGACTGCGTGTTGGTCAGGCGGGCCACCCTGCCATCCATCCCATCGAACACCATGGCCACGAAAATCGCGATCGCTGCGATTTCGAACCGCCCGTTCATGGCCTGCACCACGGCATAGAAACCCGCAAACAGGTTCGCCGTGGTGAAGGCATTGGGAAGCAGATAAATGCTGCGCCGGCGGCGGGTTTCGTCCATGGAGGAATTTGGCATGTGTTTACTCGCTAAAGCCCGCGGGGCTGTCCGGCAGTTCGGCCAGCACTGTGCTGGTCGCCTGCACCTTGTCGCCTATTGCAACACGCGGTCGCGCCCCCGGCGGCAGATACACGTCCACGCGTGAACCGAAACGGATGAAGCCGTAGCGCTGCCCGGCATACAGCGTATTGCCCGGTTTTGCGTAGCAAAGAATGCGCTTGGCAACCAGCCCGGCCACCTGAACCGCCGTCACGGTATGACCTTGCGGTGTCGTCAACACGATAGCATTGCGCTCGTTCTCGAGGGAAGCCTTGTCCAGCGCCGCATTGAAGAATCGGCCCGAAAAATAGTCGACCGACTGAACCGACCCATTGACGGGTGAGCGGTTGGAGTGCACGTTGAACACGTTCATGAACACGCTGATCTTGAGCGCGTCGCGATTGGCGTATGCGTCGCGCACTTCCTCGACGGCCACAATGCGCCCATCGGCAGGAGACAGCACGTTCAACTCGCCTTCCGGTGCAATGCGCGCCGGGTCGCGGAAAAACTGCAGCACGAAGACTGACAGCAACCAGAACGGGATCGAGGCAAGGCCCGACCAGAAGGAAACAAGTATCGAGATCAGCACGATGCCGGCCAGGAACGGCCAGCCTTCGCGCGCGATAATGGGGTGAGGGTAAGGAGGCTTATTCATCGTAAGACGAAGAATAACCGAAATACCAGTCGTTTTAGCAGGAGGGCCAGCTGTTTAGCCAAAAACAACCAGCGGTTTCCCCGGAACCCGGGGGTGTTCCATGACATGGACATGCACGCCATAGACCTTCCGCAGATTTTCGGGCGTCAGCGCTTTGGCCGGCTCATCGCAAACGAATATCATGCCGTCGGACAGCAACGCGATGCGGTCGCTCCATAAAGACGCCAGGTTTACATCATGCAGGACCAGCAATATGCCTATGCGCTCCACGCGTGCCAGTTCCTGGACAGTTTGCAGCAACGTCTGCTGGTGCAAGGGGTCCAGGCTCGCAGTGGGCTCATCCAGCAACATGTATCGCCCTTGCGGGTCATCGTGTCGGGCCGACAGTATCTGCACCAGGACGCGTGCGAACTGCACCCTTTGCTGTTCACCGCCCGATAGTTCGAGGTAGCGGCGTGATGCCAAGTGCGTAGCATCCGCCTTCTCCAGCGCCTGGCGGGACAGCCCCTGTACGGCTTGCGTGGATAAATCGCGGAAAGGGTAAGCCCCCATGGCCACCACCTCTTCGACATCCAGGTCGAATCCCAATCCGGGGGTCTGAGGCAGTACCGAGCGCGAGCGGGCTTGTCGGGCCAGACTCATCGCCGATATAGAGACTCCGTTCAGGCTTACCTCGGCTCCTGGATGCGCCGCGGCATCCAGCTTGACTTCTCCGGCCAGCACGGACAGCAAAGTGGACTTGCCGGCACCATTCGCTCCCAGCAGGCTGGTGACTTCACCCGGAGCAAGCTGGAAAGACACGCCATTCAATACCGGAACTTGCCGGCGCTTTACGTAGACATCGCTTGCTCTGAATGAATCGAGTTCCCGCATGGAGACCGTGCCTTAGATGGACATGCTGCGACCGCGCAGCAACAGCCAGAAGAAAAAGGGCCCGCCGACCAGACTGGTTACCAGTCCTATGGGCAGTTCGGCCGGGCTGACCATGACGCGCGACAGCCAATCGGCGAGCGTCAGCGTCAGCGCGCCCGCCACCACAGAAGCCGGCATCAAATATTTATGATGCGCCCCCAGCAGCATGCGGACCACATGGGGCACCACCAAGCCGACAAAGCCTATCCCTCCCGTTACGGCCACCAGTGGGCCCACAAGCAGCGCGATGGCGACGATCAAGCGCCGCCGTACGGAGGCCAATGCGAACCCCAAGTGCGCTGCTTCGCGCTCGCCCAGCAGCAAGGCATTCAAGACGCGCCATTGCCTGCACAAGTAAACCAGCAGTACCAGTGTCCACGGACCCAGCCATGTCAAGGTGGGCCAATCTGCTCCCGCCAGGCTGCCGAGATTCCAGAAAGTCAGGTCGCGCAACTGCACGTCGCTGGCCAGATAGGTCAGTATGCCGATGCCGCTGGCCGCAACGGTGTTGATCGCAATGCCAGCCAGCAGCAGCCCTGCCGCGCCGCGATACCGGCTGCCGACTGCGTAGGCAAGGAAAGTGGCCGCAAGGCTGCCCGCGAATGCAGAGGTGGCGATGGCAAGAAAGCCGCCCGCTGTCATGACGATGGCAAAGACCGCCCCGAGCGCCGCCCCCGCGGTGATTCCCACTAGCCCGGGCTCGGCCAAGGGATTGCGAAACAGCGCCTGCATGGTCACCCCGGCGACTGCCAGCGCCGCCCCGGTGACGGCACTGAAGAGCACGCGCG
>JAEWEH010000488.1 GCA_023389535.1 Pseudomonadota bacterium | reverse complement strand
CACGCAGGCTGGCTTGCAGGTCGGCAAGGCCTTCGGGTTCGACCTTGAACTTGCGGGCGGCATCGAAGATAAGGGACAACCGCTGCTCGGTCTGGCTGAGGCGTTCGGGTTCGAGTTCCAGTTTGCTCAGGTAGCTGTTCAGGTCCGAGACGGCTTCGGCAACCGAAATGCGGGCCGATTCTATGGCGTCGTAAATGCCCTGCAAGTTATGATCATGCCGCAACAACGACTGTATTTGGTGGCCGGCGGCATTCAAGGCCTGGCCCGCGGAGCCGTCTTCGTTGTCCAGTGCCGCCAATGCCTGGGCGGCGCCTTCCAGCAAGGCCTGCGCATGGGCCAGGCGACTATGTTCGTTGTTCAGCGCATCCCATTCGCCCGGCTGCAACGCCAATTGTTCCAGTTCGGCGGCCTGCCACTCCAGGCGTTCCCGCTCCTCGGCCAATGCCGCGGCGTTCTGAAGGGCTTGGGCCAGCGCCTTTTCAGCTGCCTGCCACTGCTGCCATGCTTGCTGCACCTGCCGCGCCAAGGGCAGGTGGCCGCCCTGGGCGTCCAGCAGGTCGCGTTGGCTGGCGGGCTTAAGCAAGCTTTGGTGGGCATGCTGGCCATGGATGTCAACGAGCTGTTCGCCCAGTTCGCGCAATTGCGCCAGCGTGACCGGAACGCCGTTGATGAAGGCTCGGCTGCGGCCTTGATTGTCGATGACGCGGCGCAGGATCAGGCTGTCGTCTGCGTCCAGCTCTTGTTCGCTTAACCAGGCCTGGACGCTGGCAGGCGCATCGAAAATGGCTGTTATGTCGCTGCGCGTGGCGTTTTCGCGCAGCACGCCGGCATCGGCGCGCGCGCCCAGCGCCAATGACAAGGCGTCGACGAGTATGGATTTACCCGCCCCTGTTTCACCGGAAAACACCGTGAAGCCGGCGTCAAACTGTATTTCTGCCTGATCGACAATGACGAAGTCGCGTATATGCAGAGTACGCAGCATAGGATTATTGGTCCTCGTCCGAGGGTTGAGGCATGTGGTTCCAGTACAGTTTGCGCCGCAGCGTGGAAAAGAAACTGTAGCCGGTAGGGTGGATGAAACGGACAGTGTCTTCGGCGCGGCGGACGTCGATGCGGTCGCCGGGCTGGCATTCGGACCACGTCTGCATGTCAAAGTGGACGCTGGCGCCAGATTCCACCCGCCCCAGGGCGGTGATCGTCAGGGCCAGAGTGCCGTTGTCGGGCAGTACGATGGGGCGGTTCGAGAGCGTTTGCGGCGCCACCGGAACCAATAGTATTGCGTTCAGTTGCGGATGGACGACCGGACCGTTCGCGGACAAGGAATAGGCGGTGGAGCCGGTTGGGGTGGCGATGATCAGGCCGTCGGCCCGCTGGCTGTACATGAAGGCGCCGTCGAATTCGACGCGCACTTCTATCATGCCGCCGCGACCGGCTCGGTTGAGCACCACGTCGTTCAGCGCCAGCCCCGAAAACAGGGTTTCGCCGTCGCGCACCACCCGGCCTTCCAGCAAGGCGCGTTCTTCAGCTTCGTAGTTGCCCTGGATGACGCTGGCCAGGGCGTCGTTCGCGCTTTGCAGGGGAATGTCGGTGATGAAACCCAGGCGCCCGTGGTTGATGCCTATGAGCGGAACATGATCGCGCGCCAGTTGCCGGGCAGCCCCGAGCATGGTGCCGTCGCCGCCCATGATGACGGCCAGGTCGGCACGGGCGCCGATTTCCTCATACGACGCGGTGGTGTATTCGACGATGCCGGTATTCCTGGCCGTATCTGCCTCCAGCAGCACTTTGCAGCCGGCCGTCTCGAGCACTTCAGCCAGCCTGCGCACAGGAGCGTCGAGCCCGGAATCCTGGTATCGGCCGACGATCGCGATGGTTTTGAAATGCATGTGGCGAGGACTCTGCGGTTTGATGGAATAATAGGGACTGCCTGATTATAGGGTTCCCGGGGCCGTTATGGCTGTAGGTAGAAAACGCGGGTTTGCAACATTGCATAAAATATCACTATGGATGACCGAGCCAATGCGCTGCTCAAGGCGCTCATAGAACGCTACATTGCCGATGGCCAGCCGGTCGGCTCGCGGACACTGTCCAAGATGTTCGACTTGTCGCCAGCGACCATACGCAATGTGATGGCCGACCTGGAAGATCTGGGCCTGATACACAGCCCGCATACTTCGGCCGGCCGCGTGCCCACGCCCAAGGGCTACAGGCTGTTCGTGGACCGCCTGCTGGCGGTGCAGCGCTTCGAAGTCCTGCCCGCCAGCCAGATCCGCCAGTTGCTGCCCGCGGCCGAACCGGGCAGGGCGGTCAATGCAGCCGCCGCGCTGTTGTCGAATTTGTCCCAGTTCGCGGGCGTCGTGCTGGCGCCCAAGCGCGCCCAGGTGTTCCGTCAGATAGAATTCATTCGGCTGTCCGACAAGCGGGTGTTGCTCATTATTGTCACGCCCGACGGCGATGTGCAGAATCGCATCCTCTTCGTTTCGCGCGATTACCTTGAACAGGAACTGCAAGAGGCCAGCAATTTCTTCAATCAGCATTTCGCCGGCATGTCGTTCGAACAGGTCCGCGTGGCCATCACGGAAGAGCTCTCAACCCTGCAAGCCGATATTTCGCGCCTGATGCAGGCCGCTGTCGAGGCAGGCACCGCGCCGGCGGACACCGATGAAAGCGTCGTTATCTCGGGTGAAAGCAAGCTGCTGGACATTTCTGAAATCGCCTCCGACATGGACCGCCTGCGGCGCATGTTCGCCCTGTTCGAGAAGAAGACCGATTTGCTGCAACTGCTGGATGTCTCCAGCCGCGCCCAGGGTGTGCAAATCTACATCGGGGGCGATTCGCAACTGGTGCCGCTTGAAGACGTTTCCGTCATCACGGCGCCCTATGGCGTAGATGGCACGGTGGTCGGCACGCTGGGCGTCATAGGGCCGTCGCGCATGGCCTACGAACGCGTCATTCCGATTGTCGACATTACCGCCAGGCTATTATCCAACGCACTGAGCCATAATCAGTCCTGATACATTCCCCGGTTCACGCCTGCGGCACGCCCGGGCAGCTCCGCTACTCGGATCCTCCAGATATGTTCAAGCTGTTTTCATCGCCCTACCTGCCCGAAGCGGCGGATCCTCATGCTTTCGACAGCGATCCACCGCCGCGCGATCCCGGTCCCCTGGGCGTGCTGCTGGTAAACCTGGGTACGCCCGACGCGCCCACACCCGCGTCCATACGCAGCTATCTGCGCGAATTTTTGTCGGATCCGCGCGTGATCGAGATACCGCAGTGGCTGTGGCAAGTGATCCTGCGCCTGTTCGTGCTGACCCGCCGTCCGAAGGCACTGGCGCCGCGCTACGAAGAAATCTGGCTGGAACAAGGCTCGCCTTTGCTGGTCTGGAGCCAGGCACAGGCCACGGGCATACAGCGCCAACTTCAGGAGGCAGGCCTGCCGGTGCGTGTGGAATTGGGCATGCGTTACGGCAATCCTTCCATTGCCAGCGCTTGCGATCGCTTGCGGGCTCAGGGCTGCGAGCGAATATTGATGGCGCCCATGTATCCTCAGTATGCGGCCAGCACCACCGCGACGGCCGCGGATTGTCTTGCCGATCATGCCGCGCGCTTGCGGAATCAACCGGAATTGCGCTTTATAAAACGCTATCACGACGACCCGGGATATATAGATGCGCTTGGACGCCAGGTTCAGGATTACTGGGCGCAGCACGGCAAACCGCAGCGCCTGTTGCTCAGTTTCCACGGCTTGCCGCGCCGGACGGTGGAGCTGGGCGACCCTTACTACCGCGACTGCATGGAAACTGCTTCTTTGTTGAAGCGCTATCTGGGTTCGGACGGCGATTTCGTGCATGTGTCCTTCCAAAGCCGTTTTGGCGCCGAGCGCTGGCTGGAGCCCTACACCGAACCGACCTTGCGCGAATGGGCGCGCCAGGGGGTGCAGGATGTGGATGTCATGTGTCCGGGCTTCCTGGCCGATTGCCTGGAAACCCTGGAAGAAATCCAGATGCAGTGTCGTGATGCCTTCCTGGGTGAAGGCGGGAGGCACTTTCGATATATCCCTTGCCTGAACGACGACCCTGTATGGGCCGGGCATCTTGCCGCCATCATTGAACGGCATCTGGCGGGCTGGACGCCGCCGCCCGCAACCCATATATAACGGTTGGCGCAGCAGCAAGGGCAGGTCTTGAAATGGGGGAATTCCGCCCCCATTGTTTTTGAATTGCATATTAGTTAGACGTGGAGATTTATATGCCGGCACCCAATGAACCCCTAGATCCCAAGCAGCAGGACCCTTCGGCCGACACGGCCGAAAAGCTCGAAGTCAACGAGGCTGCGGACGCTCCCGACGCACAAGGCGCCCCAGCGGGGGGCGCCGAGCAGGCGGCAGAAGAAGATTGGGCCACTTTGTTGTCCGAGACCCAAGCCAAGGTCGCCCAGTATCACGACGAGCTGCTGCGTGCCCGAGCGGAAATTGAAAACATTCGCCGCCGCGCCCAGGACGACGTGGCCAAGGCGCGGAAGTTCGGCACAGAATCCTTTGCCGAAAGTCTGATTCCCGTACGCGACAGCCTGGAGGCCGCACTCGCGCTTTCCGACCAGACGGCGGAAGCCTGGAAAGAAGGGGTGGAGGCGACCCTGCGCCAGTTGAATACGGCTTTCGAACGGAATTTGCTCAAGGAAGTCGCGCCGGCCGAGGGCGATAAATTTGATCCGCACCAGCATCAGGCGATCTCGACCGTGCCGTCCAATCTGCCGGAAGGGTCAGTGGTGCAATTGCTGCAAAAAGGCTACACCATCGCCGAACGTGTCCTGCGCCCGGCTCTGGTCACCGTATCGTCCGGCCAGTCCGCTTAAGGCCGACCATGGGGCAGGCTGCAGGGTCCTTGGGCGCCGCCGGCATTTTCGACGCGTATGCCATGCAGGCGGTGCACAGTGGAAATGTCGATGCGCTGCTTGTAGCGGCGCCCGGCGACGACTTGCGCTGCCTGTTTCTGTGGGGTAAGGATTGCTACAACTGCGATCTTTTCAAAGCGGCAGCCCTGGCGCACCAGGACGCGCTGCAGGCATGGCCTCTGTCGTGGTTCCAGGCCGATGTATACCAGGATCCCGCCCTGGGGCGGCGCTTTGGCCTGCATGGTGTGCCGGCCTTCATCTTTTATCGGTCCGGCAAGCGGCTGGGCAGGATCACAGGCTGGCCCGGCTTGTCGCGGTTTTCCGACGCCGTGGCGGATCTTTACCGGAAAACCGGCGCTGCGCCGCGTGACATGGATGAAAATTCCGGGCCTGGACTTGAAATCCCACCCCCTATCCCCACTTAAGCAGCATCAGGCATTTTTCATAATTCAAAATCATCTTTTAGCAAGGTTATCAACATGGCCAAGATTATCGGTATTGACCTGGGCACCACCAACAGCTGTGTGGCTGTGATGGACGGCAGCAGTGTCAAGATCATTGAAAACGCAGAAGGCGCGCGTACGACGCCATCTATTGTCGCTTACATGCCGGACGGCGAAATCCTGGTTGGCGCACCCGCCAAACGGCAGGCCGTCACCAACCCCACCAACACGCTCTTCGCCGTGAAGCGCCTTATCGGTCGCAAGTTCGACGAAAAGGCGGTGCAGAAAGATATCCATCTTATGCCTTACCCCATCATCAAGGCCGATAACGGCGATGCATGGGTTGAAGCGCAAGGCAAGAAGCTGGCTCCTCCGCAAGTGTCGGCGGACGTGCTGCGCAAGATGAAGAAAACGGCGGAAGACTACCTCGGCGAGGAAGTCACCGAGGCCGTCATCACGGTGCCCGCGTATTTCAACGACAGCCAGCGCCAGGCCACGAAAGACGCCGGCCGCATTGCGGGCCTGGACGTCAAGCGCATCATCAACGAGCCCACGGCCGCTGCGCTGGCATTCGGCATGGACAAAACCGAAAAGGGCGACCGCAAGATCGCGGTGTATGACCTGGGCGGCGGTACGTTCGATATCTCCATCATCGAAATCGCCGACGTCGATGGCGAAAAGCAGTTCGAAGTATTGTCCACCAACGGTGATACCTTCCTGGGCGGTGAAGACTTCGACCAGCGCATCATCGACTACATCATTGGCGAATTCAAGAAGGACAGCGGTGTCGACCTTTCCAAGGACGTGCTGGCCCTGCAGCGCTTGAAGGAATCGGCGGAAAAAGCCAAGATCGAACTATCGTCGACCCAGCAGACGGAAATCAACCTGCCTTACATCACGGCCGACGCGTCCGGTCCGAAGCACTTGAACCTGAAGATCACGCGCGCCAAGCTGGAAGCGCTGGTGGAAGAACTGATCGAACGCACCATCGAGCCCTGCCGCATCGCCATCAAGGATGCGGGCGTGAAGGTGTCGGAAATCGACGACGTCATCCTGGTCGGCGGCATGACCCGCATGCCCAAGGTGCAGGAAAAGGTCAAGGAATTCTTCGGCAAGGATCCCCGCAAGGACGTCAACCCCGATGAAGCCGTCGCCGCGGGCGCCGCCATACAGGGTTCGGTCCTGTCCGGCGATCGCAAGGACGTGCTGCTGCTGGACGTCACTCCCCTGTCACTGGGCATCGAAACCCTGGGCGGCGTGATGACCAAGATGATCCAGAAGAACACCACGATACCGACGCGTTTTGCGCAAGTGTTCTCCACGGCCGACGACAATCAGCCCGCCGTCACCATCAAGGTGTTCCAGGGCGAGCGTGAAATCGCCGCGGGCAACAAGGCGCTGGGCGAGTTCAACCTCGAGGGCATACCGCCAGCGGCGCGCGGCACCCCGCAGATCGAAGTCACCTTCGACATCGACGCCAACGGCATCTTGCACGTGTCGGCCAAGGACAAGGGTACCGGCAAGGAAAACAAGATCACCATCAAGGCCAACTCGGGCTTGAGCGACGAGGAAATCGAACGCATGGTGAAGGATGCCGAAGCCAACGCCGAGGAAGATCACCGCTTGGCCGAGCTCGCCCTGACCCGCAACCAGGCGGACGCGCTGGTGCATTCCACCCGCAAGTCGCTGGGCGAATACGGCGACAAGCTGGAAGCGTCCGAGAAGGAAGCCATCGAAGCTGCGGTGAAAGAGCTCGAGGAAACGCTGAAGGACGGCGATAAGGCGGCCATCGAGGCCAAGGTCGAGGCGCTGTCGACGGCTTCCCAAAAGTTGGGCGAGAAGATGTACGCCGACATGCAGGCGCAAGCCGCGGCGCAGCAGGCTCCGGAAGAGGCCGCCAAGCCTGCTGACGACGATGTGGTCGATGCCGACTTCAAAGAAGTCAAGCGCGATCAGTAAAATCCGCTAGCAGCGGCTTTCGGCCCGATTTCCGGCGTCTTGCCGGAAATCGGGCATTGTTGTTGGAATACACAAAGAACTGACGTCAAAGACGCAAGCACACATGGCAAAACGCGACTATTACGAAATTCTGGGCGTAGCAAAGAACGCCTCGGACGATGAGCTCAAGAAAGCCTATCGTAAGCTGGCAATGAAGTACCACCCCGACCGCAACCCCGACAGCAAGGAAGCGGAAGAAAAATTCAAAGAGGCCAAAGAGGCCTACGAGGTGCTGTCGGACGAGCAAAAGCGCGGGGCGTACGACCGCTTTGGCCATGCCGGGGTCGATCCCAACGCCGGCGTGGGTGGCGGCATGGGCGGAGCCGGCTTCGCCGATGCCTTCGGTGATATTTTTGGGGAAATCTTCGGCGGCGGCCGCCGCGGAGGCGGTCCGCAGGTGTATCGCGGCGCCGATTTGAAGTACACGCTGGATATCAGCCTGGAGCAGGCGGCCAATGGCTTTGACACTGAAATCCGGGTTCCCAGCTGGGAAAATTGCGAAGTATGTCATGGCACCGGCGCCAAGCCCGGGACCAAACCCAAGACCTGCCACACTTGCGATGGCAGTGGTACGGTGCGGATGCAGCAGGGCTTTTTCAGTGTGCAACAGACTTGCCCCACTTGCCATGGTTCGGGTAAGGAAATCACTGACCCTTGCGTCGCCTGCGATGGCGTTGGGCGTACGCGCAAGAACAAGACCTTGCAGGTCAAGATACCGGCGGGCATCGATGACGGCATGCGCATCCGTTCCAGCGGCAACGGGGAACCGGGTGTCAATGGAGGCCCTCCGGGCGACCTATATGTCGAGATCCACCTGAAGCCGCATGGAATTTTCCAACGCGATGGCGAAGACTTGCATTGCGAACTGACCATACCGTTTACCACGGCGGCCCTGGGCGGCGAACTGGAAGTGCCCACCCTGACCGGCCGGGGCGAAATCACCATTCCGGAAGGCACGCAAACAGGCAAGACCTTCCGCTTGCGCGGCAAGGGCATACGCGGCCTGCGCGCCAGCTATCCCGGCGACCTGTACTGCCATATTTCTGTGGAAACGCCTGTCCGCCTGAGCGATGAGCAGAAAAAAATCCTGCGTCAATTCGAAGCTTCGCTGCAGCAAGGGGGCGAGAAGCACTCGCCTAAAAGCGAATCCTGGAC